>JAALOD010000039.1 GCA_013372845.1 Candidatus Udaeobacter sp. | reverse complement strand
AGCGGTAGACGCCGACAGCATTTTCGATTGCCAGATCAAGCGTATCCATGAATACAAGCGCCAACTACTGAACGCGCTTCGGATTGTAGTGCTCTACAATCGGCTGCGCGAGAACCCCAATCTCGAGACGGCGCCACGCACTTTCTTTTTCGCCGGCAAAGCGGCCCCCGCCTACCAGTTGGCGAAGGTAATAATCAAGTTCATCAATACTCTAGCAGAGACTATTGACAATGATCCGATGATCCGCGGAAGGCTCAAGGTTCTGTTTCTGCCCGACTACTCTGTTTCAATGGCAGAGCGGCTGATTCCGGCAGCTGATGTGTCCAATCAGATTTCCACTGCCGGCTATGAAGCCAGCGGCACTAGCAACATGAAATTTATGATGAACGGGGCGTTGACCATCGGCACTCGTGATGGCGCGACTATTGAGATGGCACAAGAAGCGGGCGAAGAAAATTTCTTTCTCTTCGGCCTGACGGCGGAACAGGTGGCAGGCAGCCGCGGCTGGTACAAGCCGCAGTGGCATTATGAAAATGATCCGGAGACGCGCGCCGCATTGGACCTGATCTTCTCTGATCATTTCAGCCGCAATGAGCCTGGCGTCTTTGCTCCGCTGCGGGAGGCGCTTCTGACCAAGGGCGACTACTACATGCACCTGGCCGATCTTAAGTCCTACTTAGAGGCAGACCAGCGGCTATGCGACCTGTATGCCGACCCGGCGGGATGGTCTAGCAAGGCGATCTTAAATGTCGCTAGCTCCGGAAAATTTTCCAGCGACCGAACGATTGCCGAATATGCAGCCGACATCTGGAATGCAAAGGCGTGTCCCGTTTCCTAGTGACGAATGGCAGAGAGAGGACTGAGACACATGCCAATTTCCCCACTTGCAGGCAAGCCGGCCCCAAAAGAGCTGCTGGTGGATCTGACTCGGCTGGAACAGGAATATTATGAGCGCCGCCCCGACTTAGGAAACCCGAACCAGCTGGTAAGCTTCGGCACGAGCGGTCATCGAGGCTCGCCGCTGCATGGGTCATTTACCGAATCCCACATTCTGGCCATTACTCAGGCGATTTGTGATTACCGGCGCAGCCGCGGGTACAATGGCCCACTTTACATGGGTAAGGACACGCACGCCGTGTCCGGACCGGCCCAACGCACCGCATTAGAGGTACTGGCGGCCAACAACGTGGAGACGATCATCCAGAGAGACGACGGCTTCACACCGACGCCAGTCATCTCGCGAGCCATCCTCGTTTATAACCGAAATCGTAAAGAGGACTTCGCCGACGGCATTGTTATCACGCCTTCGCACAACCCGCCGGCGGACGGAGGCTTCAGTACAATCCGCCTAATGGGGGCCAGCTGACACTGACGTAACACGATGGGTTGAGCGCCGGGCCAATGAGCTGTTACGAGATGGGACCGGCATCAAGCGCGTGCCATTTGCTGCGGCGATCAAGGCCAACACAACACACCAGGAGGATTTCGTGCTGCCCTATGTCGAGGATCTAAGAAACGTCATCGATATGGACGCGATCCGCGGCGCTGGCCTAAGCTGGGTGTAGACCCACTGGTGGTGCCGCGCGCGCATTGGGAGCCAATCAACTCCGTCTATCACTTGACATCGCCGTCGCGAACCCAACAATCGATCCGACTTTCTCGTTCATGACTGTCGATCACGACGGCCAGATACGCATGGACCCATCGAGTCCGTATGCGATGGCGCGTCTCGTGGACCTCAAAACCAGTATGACGTCGCCTTCGCCAACGATCCAGACTCCGACCGGCACGGCATTGTTACCCTTCCTCCGGGTTGATGAATCCAAATCACTACCTGCTGTGGCTATACGCTATCTGCTAAAGCATCGGCCTAACTGGCCAGCTCACATCGCGGTCGGTAAGACCTTAGTTAGTAGCAGCATGATTGATCGTGTGGTGCACAAGCTGGGCCGCTCGCTTTGTGAGGTCCCAGTGGGCTTCAAGTGGTTCGTGCAGGGATTGTTCGATGGCTCGCTCTGCTTTGGCGGAGAGGAAAGCGCTGGAGCAAGCTTCCTAGGATGGATGTACCGTTTGGACGACCGACAAAGACGGCCCAATCATGGACCTACTGGCCGCGGAGATCACCGCGCGCATGGGCAAGGACCCGGGCGAGTTATATCAAGAACTAACAAGTGAGTTCGGCACGCCATACTACACGCGGATCGATGCGCCAGCGACCCCGGATCAAAAGGCGCGGCTGCAAAAGTTGTCGCCCGCAGCTGTCACCATTGAGACTCTCGCCGGCGACCCGATCACAGCCAAACTGACTTCGGCCCCAGGTAACGGCGCCCCGATCGGCGGGCTGAAGGTTATGACCGATAATGGCTGGTTCGCGGCCCGGCCTTCCGGCACCGAGGACATCTATAAGATCTATGCAGAGAGCTTCAAGGATCAAAGTCATTTGGCCGCGATCGTGCAGGAAGCTCAAGAAATTGTGACCGATGCACTAAGATCGCCTGATCTCGCTCTTCAGGAACAGGAGGTGCGCTGATGAGTAACGACAGCGGCCCGAAACTGCCTCCATTTCCATCGTCCTACCGAGCCTCTGGCTTGCTTTTGCATGTTACGTCGTTGCCCTCGCCCTACGGCATTGGCGACGTGGGACCAGCTGCCATTGCGTGGATCGACCAACTGTGCGACGCAGGACAAACCTGGTGGCAGGCGTTGCCCTTGGGCCCGACGGGTTACGGTAACTCTCCTTATCAGTCGCTCTCATCCTTTGCCGGCAACGGCCTTTTGATTAGCCCAGACTGGCTCATCGAGGATGGCTTGTTACGCGCCGGTGATTGCGTGGTACCATCATTCTCTCCATCGGCCGTCGATTACAACACAGTTATCCCGTTCAAACACCGGTTGCTCGAGAAAGCTTGGACTAATTTTGTTAGAGCGGGGTCCGCGGAGTTACGAGTTGCCTTTGAACAGTTCTGCCACGAGCAGGCGCACTGGTTGGAAGATTACGCGCTCTTTCGGGCGCTCAAAATCCGGTACAATGGCGCTTACTATCTCGAATGGCCCACCGAGCTGGTACAGCGGGTGCCGAAAGCTTTGGTCCAGGCCCGGCGTGATCTCGCGAATCAAGTCGATCAAGTTTGTTTTGCTCAATTCCTATTGTTTCGCCAAGGGGAACGGCTTGAGAAACACGCCAGAGCTAAAGGCGTGCGCTTGATTGGCGATCTACCATTTTTCGTTTCTCCGGACTCGAGTGACGTGTGGGCCAATCCGGAGCTATTCTTGTTGGACGACCAACGAAAGCCGCGCTTCGTGGCTGGCGTGCCCCCGGATTATTTCAGTGCTCAGGGTCAGCTTTGGGGCAACCCGGTCTACAACTGGGAGGCACTGCGGCAAACTGGCTATCGTTGGTGCATCGATCGTTTGCGTGCTCTGCTCGCACACGTAGATGTGATTCGTCTCGATCATTTCCGCGCGTTCGCAGCGGCGTGGCATGTTCCGGCCGGGGCACCTACCGCCCAGTCCGGCCAGTGGGTGCCGGGTCCGGGCGCTGATTTCTTCAACGCCGTGAAGAAAGAGTTAGGCGGACTACCGTTCATTGCTGAGGATTTGGGTTTGATCACAACGGACGTTTGTGCGCTCCGCGATCAGTTTCGGGTGCCCGGTACCCGTGTCCTCCAATTTGCCTTCGACGGCAATTCGGATAACCCCTACCTCCCGCACAACTACGTCTCGAACACGGTCGTATATACCGGGACGCACGACAATGCTACCAGCCGTGGATGGTATGAGGAGTTGCCACCATATCAACGGCAGAACTTGTGGCGTTACTTGACCTCACTGCATCGTGACGCTCGCGAGATTGCCTGGGACCTGATGCGTCTGGCGTGGTCTTCTCCGGCTGCGCTTGCGATCGCTCCTCTACAAGATCTTCTCAATCTCGGGGCAGAGGCTCGAATGAACGTCCCCGGTCGTGCGGAAGGTAACTGGAGCTGGCGCTGTACCGAAGAGTTGTTATCGACGGCTGATTTTCACTGGTTGCGGGACCTGACAACAAGCTCAAACCGCTTGCACATGCTTCCAAATCCAGCAATTGAAATGGCAGAGGCTGTGTTATGACACCGAGCCCAATTGTTTTTCTCATTGACGTGGACAACACGCTACTCGACAACGACCATATCCAGAGCGACCTCAAGCGCCACCTTGAACGTGAGTTCGGGGTCGCCGCCCGCGACCGATACTGGGCAATCCTCGAAGAGCTCTTTACTGATTTGGGCTACCGCGATTATCTGGGCGCCCTACAGCGCTACCGGGTCGAGCACCCTCAAGATATTCACCTGCTGTCCATGTCGTCCTTCCTGGTGGACTACCCGTTCGCCAATCGTCTCTATCCCGGCTCGCTCGACGTGCTGGAGCGGTTCCGCTCGTGGGGACGGACGGTAATCCTCTCGGATGGCGACGTGGTTTTTCAACCGCGCAAGATCGAACGCTCCGGCATCTTCGAAGCTGTGGAAGGCAACGTACTCATCTACATTCACAAAGAAGAGGCGCTGGATGATGTCGAGCGGCGTTACCCAGCTGAGCACTATGTCCTGGTGGACGACAAGCTGAACATCCTGACCACCGTCAAGAAGGCTTGGAACTCGCATGTGACCACAGTATTTCCGCGGCAGGGCCAGTATGCCCACGACCGAAACCTTATCGCCCAATGCCCGTCTGCAGACCTGACGGTAAAGCGCATCGGCGACCTGCTCGATTATGATCTTCCCGCAATACTCGCGGGCCAACAATCGGTTCAATTTTCTCAGGAGGTAATAAGATGAAAGCAACCCAACTGCTCCACAACCTGGGCCAGAGTCTCTGGCTCGACAATATTACACGCGACTTGCTGAACACCGGCACACTGAAACGCTATATCGACGAGCTGTCGGTGACCGGGCTCACTTCGAACCCGACGATCTTCGACCACGCGATTAAAAACAGCAGCTCCTACGATCCTGCGATCCGCAAAAAACTTGATGAGGGTGAGTCTGGAGAGAAGCTGTTTTTCGAGCTAGCACTTGAGGACCTGACGCGGGCTGCCGATCTGTTTCGACCCGTCTTTGACCGGACTAACGGCGTCGACGGATGGGTGTCATTGGAGGTATCGCCTCTGCTTGCCCACGACACTGCCAGCACCCTCGCCGCAGCTAAGAGTTTGCACGCTCGGGCGGGGCGCCCAAACCTGTTAATCAAGATTCCTGGCACTAAAGAAGGGCTGCCCGCAATCGAAGAGTCGATCTTCGCCGGTGTGCCTATCAACGTCACGTTACTATTTTCGCGCGAGCATTACATCGCAGCAGCTGAGGCTTTCCTGCGCGGGATCGAGCGACGCATCGATGCCGGACTTCAACCCAACATCGGCTCCGTAGCGTCGGTTTTCGTCAGCCGTTGGGACGCCGCGGTCGCAGGCAAGGTACCCACCGCGTTGAATAACAGACTCGGTATCGCAATAGCAAAGCGCACTTACAAGGCGTACCGCGACTTGCTCGGTTCACCTCGTTGGGAGCGCATCTACAACGCCGGAGCGCGCCCGCAACGCTTGCTTTGGGCGAGCACAGGAACCAAGGATCCCAAGGCACCTGATGTGTTATATATCAAAGCGCTTGCTGCGCCTTTCACGGTAAACACCATGCCCGAGGGAACTTTGAAAGCCCTCGCCGATCACGGGGATCTCAGCGAGATCATGTCGGCCGACGGCGGCGATTGCGAAGCAGTGCTGGACCAATTCGCGGCGGCTGGCATCGACATCGATGACCTGGCCGCAAGGCTCCAGGACGATGGAGCTAAATCGTTTGTTAGTTCCTGGAAGGAGCTCATGGAGGTTATCGCTTCCAAGAGCGCAACCCTTGCGAAGGCCGGCTGAATACATGGAGGGCTCAATGAATGTGCTGGTTGTCGATGTAGGCGGAACCCACGTGAAGATTCTCGCTACAGGCCAAAAACAACGTCGGGAATTTCCATCGGGCCCCAAGCTAACCCCCAAACAGATGGTCGCTGGCGTCAAGAAGCTTGCCAAGGACTGGAGGTATGACGCGATATCGATTGGCTATCCCGGGGTAGTCGTTGGAAATCGGCCCGTTGTGGATCCGTATAACCTTGGAAACGGGTGGGCCGGATTCGATTTTAAAGCCGCATTCAAGTGTCCGGTCAAGGTAATCAACGATGCCGCCATGCAAGCATTGGGAAGCTACAAGCATGGCAAGATGCTCTTCCTCGGGCTGGGTACCGGGCTCGGTTCCGCCATGGTGGTGGATGGCATCGTGGAACCGATGGAGCTCGGGCATCTCCCGTACCGGAAGCTCACCTTTGAAGACTATGTTGGGGTCGCTGGACGCAAGCGCCTAGGACAGAAGAAATGGGAACAGGCGGTTAAGGATGTAATAGCTCGCCTGATTGCTGCGCTCGAACCCGAGGATGTGGTTCTGGGAGGCGGAAACGTCAAAAATCTGAAAAATTGCCTCCCGGTTGCAGGGCGGGCGACAACCTGAATGCATTCGTGGGGGATTTCGCGTTTGGGAGAAACCGATCGAGGGAATCGCTCTAAATCCAAACGAACAGTTTCCGACGATGAAAATTAATGTCTTGAACTCAGTGGTAATTTTTTGAGAATCTAAAAACAAACAGTCAGGAGAGCCACGAGGAAACCTGAGAGATAAACCGTCGTGCACAAAGAGTTCCGAGTCCGTGTTTCGATTGTCATCGTCATTCTTTACTGCTCAGCGGCAGTGGCGCGTTCTCAAGATATCACCGAAGCGTCCGCGGGAACGCGGGACTTGGCGCCCTCGCCGTTCAAGTTGGTTCTGCCCCGCGAGCATCTGCTGGGAGACTGGTACGGCGCCCGGACATGGCTCGAGGACCGGGGCATCGTTCCAACGTTGACCTTCGTTACCGACTCTTTAGGTAACCCGAGCGGCGGACAGGAACAGGGCTTCACCACGGCCAACAATGTGGGGCTCGATCTGAATTTCGATTTGGAAAAGCTGTGCGGTCTCGAGGGCGGCTCGTTTTTGCTCTCAATGTCATATCGTTTCGGTGGGAGCCTGTCGGCGAATTACATCCACAACGCCTTCACTGTTCAGCAAGTCTTCGGCGGCGAAACATTTCACCTGATCAACGTGGCCTACCTCCAGAAGCTCCTTGATGATCGCGTCGAACTCCGACTCGGCCGCATCGCTACTGGCGACGACTTCCTAGTCTCGCCCTACAACTACGTCTTCGTACAAAATGGCTTCGATGGCAATCCGGTAGGCATTTTCTTCAACTCCCCCGGTATGACCGCCTATCCCAATGACACCTGGGGAGCTCTTGTCAAAGTAAGACCGACCGCGAGGACCTACATCATGGGTGGCGTCTATAACGGCGATCCGTCCATCCGCGACAACAGTAACAACGGCGCGGATTTCTCAATGGATGGGCCGCTCTTCGCGATTGGGGAGATTGCGTATCAGCCCAACAGCCTGCCGGGGGATCGCGGCTTGATCGGTAATTACAAAGCCGGCTTTTGGTACGACAACAGTCGCTTCAGCGACTTCAATACTGGCGAATTTGAACGCGGGAACTGGGGATTCTACACCCTGTTTGATCAAGTTCTCGTTAGGTTCGGAGAGCAACGCAGCTATCGCGGTTTCGGCGTTGCCGGCTCGTTCTTAGTGTCGCCCGATCAGTCCATCAGCCAGATGCCCTATTTTTTCACGGCTGCTCTTGTTACGCGCGGCATCTTCCCCTCGCGTCCGGTCGACATAATCGGCTTGGGCGTTGTCTACGGTCATTTTAGCAATGACCTGCAGAATTTTCAGCGGCGGGCGCAACAGCTGGATCCAAATGTTGGAGTGCAGTCGCACGAGACGGTGCTGGAGTTGACTTACCGCCTGGCTTTGTTCAAGAGCGCGCTCTACTTCCAGCCGGACCTGCAGTATGTCTTCCGGCCGGGCGGCACCGGCCGGATTTCAGACGCGCTCGTCCTTGGTGCTCAAGTTGGCGTCAATTTCTGAACTATCGATGGCCGCCATGATTCAGTCTTTTTCCCATCTACCAAGATTCTTTAAAATTTAGACCGTGAAAAGCTTGAGAACAATGGAAAGGAGAAGAATTCGGAATGGATAAACCAGCGAATGCCGTTTCTCCCACGATGCTCCACGCCGGACGAGGTAGTTCCGCCTATGTAATCGCGATTTCCTGCGTGGCGGCGATCGGTGGCTTTCTTTTTGGTTTCGACAGCGGCGTCATTAACGGGGCCGTCGACGCCCTGGCGAAGGCGTTCGGTACCCAAGCGGCAGGCACCGGCTTTGCCGTGGCTTCGGTCTTGCTTGGCTGTGCCGCAGGTGCCTTCGGCGCAGGTAGGCTGGCCGACTCTCTCGGCCGGCGCCCGACTATGCTTTTGAACGCAATCCTCTTTTTCGCAAGCGCTGTGGCGACAGGAGCCGCTAACTCGCCTGGGGTTTTCATCGCGGCGAGGATTGCCGGCGGCATAGCGATCGGCGCCGCCAGCGTATTGGCCCCGATGTACATCGCGGAAGTGGCTCCTGCGCACATTCGCGGCCGCCTGGCCTCGCTGCAGCAGTTGGCCATTGTGTCGGGGTTGTTCGGCGCCTTTCTGAGCAATGACATCCTGGTCAGGCTTGCTGGCGGAGCTAGCGCGATCTTCTGGGGTGGGGCGCCGACTTGGCGCTGGATGTTTTGGATGGAAGCACTGCCAGCAGCCGCGTTTTTGATAGGTACCATGCTAATCCCTGAGTCGCCGCGCTTTCTTATTTTCCGTGGCAAGCACGAGAGAGCACGTGAAATCTTCGCTCGCATTGGTGCCGATGCCGAGAAACTGGTGCAGGAGGTCGAGCAAAGTCTGAAAGGGGAACATCGCCCGCGTTTGTCGGATCTCATCATTCCAGGCACGAGACGTATCGCTCCAGTGCTTTGGGTGGGGATGGGTTTGGCGGCTTTTCAGCAATTTGTCGGTATCAATATCATCTTTTATTACGGCGAGATCCTGTGGAAAGCAGCGGGGGCAACGGAACAATGGGCGCTGCGCATTAACCTGCTCACCGGCCTGGTCAACATACTCGCCACGATCCCGGCGATAATGCTCGTTGATCGCATCGGCCGCAAACCGTTGCTGTTGGTCGGATCGGTTGGCATGGCTTTGACTCTCGGCGCCATGGCAATTGTATTTGCAACCGCCAGCGTAGGTCCTGACGGGAAGCCGTTGCTCAGTCATATGGCGGCGGTGGCGGGATTAACGGCCGCGAACCTGTACATCGTTGCCTTCGCTATGTCGTGGGGGCCAGTGATGTGGGTGCTGCTAGGCGAGATGTTTCCCAACCAAGTGCGGGGCGCGGCTCTCGCGGTTTCCGGTGCCACTAATTGGGCGGCTAACTTCGCGGTTACCGTAACTTTCCTGCCCCTGTTGAGCGTAGTCGGTCTCGCGGGTGCTTACGCGCTCTATGCAATAGCCGCAGCGATCTCATTCCCATTTGTATGGGCTGCTGTGCGGGAGACAAAAGGCAAGACCCTGGAACAAATGAAGGAGGGCAGCTAAGAGCGCGTTCGCGCTTGGTTTCCTTATGAAGAGTAACGGGAAAAAGATTCGCTTCGGCGTGTTAGGCACCTCCCGGATCGGGGTGAAGAAGGTAATCCCAGCGATGCAGAAAGGGGAGCACACGGAAGTTGTCGCCATTGCTTCGCGTTCGGCAGAGAAAGGGCGTGAAGTTGCGCATTATCTGGGCATTCCGCGCTGGCACGACTCTTACGAGGCACTCCTGGCGGACCCGGACGTTGACGCTGTCTACAATCCGCTCCCCAACGATCAGCACGTTCTTTGGTCGATTCGCGCGTTGGAGGCGGGCAAGCACGTCTTGTGCGAGAAGCCGATCGCCTTGTCCGCGGCCGAGGGCCGCGTTCTTGTCGAGGCCACCCGTCGGCACCACCACCTCAAAGTAATGGAGGCGCTGATGTACCGCCATCACCCCCAATGGCGCAAGGCGAAGGAGTTAGTGGAGACTGGACAGATCGGCGAGCTCCGGGCCATCCAGGTGTTCTTCTCATTTTACAACGACGACCCCGGCAATATCCGTAATAGTTCCTCCAAGGGCGGCGGAGCCCTGATGGACATCGGCTGCTACGCGAGCTCCCTGTCACGCTGGTTGTTCAATGCCGAGCCGCAGCGTGTGTTCGGGTCTGTCGTGAATGATCCGCATTTTGGGGTTGACCGTCTGGTTTCGGCTATTCTCGACTTCGGCGTCGGCCACGCAACGTTCACCTGCTCCACGCAGATTGCTCATTTCCAGCGGGCTCATCTGGCGGGTGTCGAAGGTCACGTAGAATTGTCCGAGGCACCTTTCAATCCACCGAACGATCGTCCCTGTGTCGTCCGCGTTCAGCGGGGCGGCGAAGTCCAACGGCTGGAGCTGGAGGCGTGTGACCAGTACCGGATCCAGGGTGATCACTTTGCCGAAGCAATTCTGAACGATGCGCCAGTACCCATCCCGCTGGAGGATGCTGTCGGCAACATGGAGGTGATTGATGCTGTCGTCGCCTCTGGTTGCAGCGGCGTCTGGGTGCAGCCAGGTGGCGGCACATCCGAACTTGCAGGCGCGAGGGCCGGACGAAATGCCGGAACGCGTGCGATAAAAGAGGAACATTTTCTGTCCCACTGAGCAGAACGGAACGAAAGGATTATGAATATGAAGTCAGCAGTGAAACCACTCACAGAACGTCAGACATGGAAGGTTCTCGAAGCCCACTATCAGAAGGTTCGTGACCTGCACCTGCGGAAACTTTTTGCGGATGATCCTACACGCGGCGAGCGCATGACCGTCGATGCGGTAGGTTTATATCTGGATTACTCGAAGAATCGCGTCACCGACGAAACGCTGAAGCTACTCGTACAGCTCGCAGAAGAATGCGGCTTGCGCGGGCGCATCGACGCCATGTTCCGGGGAGAGAAGATCAACATCACGGAAAACCGTGCCGTTCTGCATGTGGCTCTGCGCGCACCCAAAGAGGCGTCGATCGTTGTCGACGGCGAAAACGTTGTGCCACAGGTCCATGCCGTTCTCGACAAGATGGCCGACTTTTCCAACCGCGTGAGAAGCGGCGCGTGGAAAGGTTACACTGGCAAGCGCATTCGCAACGTCATCAACGTTGGTATCGGTGGCTCTGATCTCGGACCAGTCATGGCCTATGAGGCATTGAAGCATTACAGCGACCGAAGCATGACGTTTCGGTTCGTTTCCAACGTCGACGGTACCGATTTCGCTGAGGCCGTTCACGACCTGGACCCTGCAGAAACGCTTTTCATCATTTCTTCAAAAACATTCACAACCCTGGAAACAATGACGAATGCGCGCACCGCGCGCGATTGGTTACTTGCAGGTCTCGGAGGCGATGAAAAGGCGGTCGCCAAGCATTTTGTTGCGGTGTCGACCAATGCTTCGGAAGTGGCGAAGTTCGGCATTGATACTGCCAACATGTTCGGGTTCTGGGATTGGGTCGGCGGACGCTATTCGATGGATTCTGCGATCGGGCTTTCAACGATGATTGCGATCGGCCCGGATAACTTTCGCGCGATGTTGGACGGCTTCCACCAAATGGACGAGCACTTCCGCACAACCCCCTTTGAGCGCAACCTGCCGGTTCTCATGGGGCTACTGGCTGTTTGGTACAACGACTTCTTCGGCGCAGCGACCGTAGCTGTCCTTCCATACGAGCAATACCTGAAGCGATTCCCGGCTTATCTCCAACAGCTGACAATGGAGAGCAATGGCAAACACGTCACACTTGATGGAAGCAAAGTCCCCTGCGATACCAGCCCTGTTTACTGGGGTGAACCGGGAACTAACGGCCAGCATTCTTTTTACCAGTTGATCCATCAGGGAACGCGACTCATTCCCTGCGACTTCATAGCGTTCTACCAAACGCTAAATCCGCTTGGCCGTCACCACGATATTCTCCTCGCGAATGTGTTCGCCCAAGCCGAGGCGCTGGCTTTCGGCAAACACCGAGCAAGTCAAGGCGGAGGGCACGCCGGACTGGCTCGTGCCCACCGAGTCTTCGAGGGCAATCGCCCATCGAACACATTCTGGCCGAGCGGCTTACTCCGAAACCTCGGTAAACTCGTCGCTCTTACGAGCACAGCGTCTTTACACAGGCGATTTGGAACATCGACTCGTTCGACCAGTGGGGTGTCGAGTTAGGCAAGCAATTGGCCCAGCGGATTATCCGGAACTCGGAGCAAGGAGAAACCTGCTCTAACCATGATAGCTCAACCAATAACCTGATTTACCAATACCGAAAATCGAAGAAGGCAAATTAAAGGAGGCGTTATGAAATCGATCGACTTAAACGAACAACAACTGCAGAAAATGAAGGCACATCCGGCTTCATCGCCGCGCTGGATCAAAGCGGTGGCAGCACTCCCGGCGCACTGCGTCTTTACGGAATCAAAGAAGGTGCGTGGTCCAACGAGGACGAGATGTTTGGATCGTGCACCAGATGCGCACCCGCATGATTACCAGCCCGGCTTCACCGGAGAGCGGATTATTGGCGCCATCCTGTTCGAGAACACCATGGACAGGGACATTGAGGGGCAACCTACGGCTGACTATCTTTGGAAGTAAAACGTGTGGTGCCGTTTCTGAAAGTGGACAAGGGCCTTGCTACTGAGAAGGACGGGGTCCAGCTGATGAAGCGATGCCGGCGCTTACCGCGCTGCTCGAGAAAGCTAAAGCAAAACGCATATTCGGAACCAAATGCGCTCAGTCATTAAGCAGGCCAGCGAAGCAGGGATCAAGGACATCGTGAACCAGCAGTTCGAGCTAGCTGCGCAGATCATTGCCGCCGAACTGCTGCCGATCGTCGAGCCGGAAGTTGATATTCACTGCCCGGAAAAGCCAAGGCCGAAGCGTTACTCAAGGCGGCTATTCTTGAGAAGCTCAACCAACTACCAGCAGGCCAGCTGGTCATGCTAAAGCTTACGCTACCGGCAAGACAACTTCTACGCTGATTTCGTCAAACATCCCAAAGTCTTGAGGGTGGTTGCGTTGTCCGGCGGTTATTCGCGGGAAGAAGCCAACAACCGCTTGCGGCGGAATCATGGTGTTATCGCAAGCTTTTCCCGGCCCTTGCAGAAGGGCTCTCGGCCCAGCAATCCGATGCCGAGTTCAACGCCATGCTGAATAACTCCATTCAGAGTATACTGAGGCATCCAATACCTAAGCGGAACACAATCGGAGAATCGGATGGGAATCGGATGCCGGGATCGCACGCTAACTATGACCAAGAGGATTTAAGATATGGACAAGGGTATCGTTAAACTTGCTCCTTCCATCCTCTCGGCTGACTTTGCCTATTTAGGCAAGCAAGTGGGCGAGGCGGAGGAGGCCGGGGCGGATCGCATCCACGTGGATGTCATGGATGGACACTTCGTACCTAACATTTCGATTGGGGCGCCGATCGTCCAGTCGCTTCGCAAGGTAACGCGTCTGCCTCTGGAGACGCACCTGATGATTTCCGACCCGGACTTTTTCCTGGACGAATTTACCGAGGCTGGGTCGGGTTCATTTCTTGTGCATTGGGAAGGCAACAACAATTTGCATCGCACAGTGCAACGCATCAAAGCGCTGGGCAAGCGCGTCGGCGTAGTAATAAATCCGGCAACCCCCGCGGCAGTGCTAGAAGAGATCCTCCAAGACGTGGATCAGGTGTTAGTCATGACGGTTAACCCGGGCTTTGGACACCAGCGTTTCATCCACACCACGCTGCCAAAGATTCGGCGTGTCCGCCAGATGATCGATGAGATCAAGCGGGACTGCGATCTCGAGGTTGACGGCGGCATCGACGTGACGACCGCGCCACTGGTGGTCGATGCAGGAGCCAACGTTCTGGTAGCCGGATCGGCAATTTTTGGTGAGGGCGAAGGAGTAATCGCAGCCATGAACCGGCTGCGAGCAGCAGCGAACTAGAGAAAGATGGGATACATTCAAATCCAAAAATTCGAATTTCGAAACAAATTCAAATGATCAAAAACAGAAAATTCCAAATAGGCTCATTTCGGATTTCGAACCTCGGATTTCGGATTTTGATTCAGAAACAATCTGTTTGGAAAGAAGGGAGTTAACTATGCAAATCGGAATGATTGGTCTTGGACGAATGGGGGCAAATATGGCGCGGCGACTTCTGAACGGAGGTCATCAGTGTGTGGTCTTCGACAGGTCGCCAAAAGTGGTGCAAGAGTTGGTCGAGGAAAAGGCGGTTGGCTCCTCATCGCTCGCAGACTTTGCGCAGAAGCTAACCAAGCCGCGGGCGGTGTGGTTGATGGTTCCGGCGGCGGTCGTGGACGAGACCATCGCCGCTCTCCTCCCCCACCTTGAGCGCGGCGACATTCTCATCGATGGCGGAAATTCCTACTACGTGGACGACATTCGCCGCGCGAAGGAACTGAGCTCAAAAGAAATTCATTATGTCGATGTCGGCACCAGTGGCGGTATCTGGGGGTTGGAACGTGGCTACTGCATGATGATCGGCGGCGAAAAGGACGTGGTTCAGAATCTAGATCCTATTTTTGCCACGCTGGCGCCCGGCATCGGAAATATTCCTCGTACTCGCGGGCGAGAGAAGCTCGCCGGCACGGCGGAACAAGGTTACTTGCATTGTGGCCTAAACGGCGCCGGGCACTTTGTTAAGATGGTGCACAACGGTATCGAGTACGGCATTATGGCCGCATATGCCGAAGGTTTGGCCGTGTTGCGTGCCGCCGATGCGGGCAAGAAAAAACATGTGGTCGATGCTGAGACGACACCATTGCGAGACCCCGCGGACTACCAGTACGAACTCAATTTACCTGACATCGCGGAGGTATGGCGGCGCGGCAGTGTGATCGCGTCGTGGCTGCTGGATTTAACCGCCAGCGCCTTGGTCGAGGATCCAGCACTCGCGAAATTCGCAGGCCGGGTTTCGGATTCGGGCGAGGGACGCTGGACGATCAAGGCAGCAATCGATGAAGGCGTGCCCGTGCCGGTATTAACAACCGCACTGTACGAACGGTTCGCTTCGCGCGGCGAGGCAGATTACCAAGACAAACTGCTTTCGGCGATGCGCTTTGGTTTCGGGGGCCACCTGGAAAAATCCACCAAATGAGGAGCACGACATGAACGTTCCCCATTCGGATGCGTTGGTCTTCTTCGGTGCCACGGGCGATCTCGCCTACAAGAAAATCTTTCCGTCGTTGCAAGCGATGATCAAACGGGGCCACCTCAACGTGCCGGTTATCGGGGTGGCCAAGGCAGGTTGGAATATCGATCAGCTCCGAGCGCGGGCACGAGACAGCGTCGAGAAACACGGCGGAGGGGTCGAACCGGCGGCCTTTGACAAGCTGTGTAGCCTGCTGCGTTATGTTGACGGCGACTACAAAGACGCGGCTACCTTTCAGACCATCCGCAAGGAGCTAGGCTCTGCGGAGCGGCCGGCGCATTACCTCGCCATCCCGCCTGCGCTGTTCGGCCTCGTTGTGGAACAGCTAACCAAGGCACGCTGCACCAGTGGTGCTCGTGTTATCGTTGAAAAACCCTTCGGTCACGACCTCATCTCGGCGCAGGAACTCAATCGGATTCTTCTCGGCACTTTCGACGAGGAGCACATCTTCCGCATCGATCATTATTTGGGAAAACGACCAGTGCGTAACATGGTCTTCTTACGCTTCGAGAATGCAATTCTGGAGTCGTTCTGGAACCGCAATCAGGTCGAGAGCGTCCAGATAACCATGGCGGAAGCCTTCGGAGTTCAAGGCAGGGGGGCGTTCTACGATCAAACCGGCGCGATCCGCGACGTGGTTCAAAATCACCTGTTCCAGATCTTGGTGAACCTGGCGATGGAGCCACCGGTGAGAACCGATAGTGAAACGATCCGCGACGAAAAGGTTAAGGTCCTGAAGGCTATTCGGCCTCTGGAGGCAAAGAATCTTGTTCGCGGTCAGTTTCGTGGTTACCGGAAGGAAAACGGCGTGGCCCCCGATTCGAAGGTTGAAACATTCGCCGCGTTGCAGTTGAACGTTGATTCCTGGCGCTGGCAAGGCGTCCCGTTCTACATCCGCGCCGGGAAATCGTTGCCAGTTACGCGCACTGAGATCGTCGTTCGCCTGCGCGAGCCACCTGTCGTCTTTCCAACGTGCTGTCGTGCCCGCAACTATTTTCGATTCTGCGTCAGTCCTAACGTCACGGCTGCCGTTGGTCTGACGGTGATGGATCAGCAAGAGAAAATGATCGGCGAACAAGTGGAGTTGCTCGCGAGCCATTATCCCGGTGCAGAGGAGACGGATGCGTACGAACGCGTGCTCGGTGACGCGATGGCGGGAGACGCTACGCTGTTTGCTCGTGAGGATTATGTGGAAGAGGCCTGGCGCATCGTCGATTCGGCACTGAAGGCCGGCACGCCAGTCTACGAGTACGAGCCAAGTACCTGGGGACCGAGTGACGTCGATCAAAAAGTATCACCGCCCGGAGGCTGGCATAACCCGATGGTGAGCAAGTGAATGGAATCATGGAATTTTGGAACATTCGATTTTCAATGCATCAATCCATTATTCCATGCGTGCACTATTCCAATCTTTTTAGGAGCTACTGATGAAGATTGAAATATTCCCCGATGCGGATGCAGTGGCGCAAAAGGGCGCCGAGATCATCGCTGCCGAGGCGCGCGCGGCAGTGAACGCGCGCGGTCGCTTCATTTTTGCCGTCAGCGGCGGGCACACGCCGTGGCAAATGCTCCGTGCGCTGGCAACCAAAGATGTTCCCTGGGATGACGTAAACGTCGTGCAGGTGGATGAGCGCGTCGCCCCGGCGGGCGACCCGGACCGAAACCTCACCCACTTGTATGAAAGCTTGCTTGAGCATGCGCCGGTGCGGCGCGAGCAGATCTATGCAATGCCAGTGGAAGCGCCGGATCTGGAAACCGCACCCGAACGTTATGCCGAAACTCTCAAAAAGATCGCCGGCTCGCCGCCGGTGCTCGATCTTATTCATCTGGGCCTCGGACCTGATGGCCACACTGCCTCGCTGGTTCCCGGAGATCCCGTTCTGAACGTCACCGACTCAGATGTCGCGCTGACTGGAGTCTACCAAGGGAGGCGTCGGATGACGTTGACGTATCCGATCCTCAATCGTGCCCGTCGCGTTCTGTGGTTGGTAACTGGGAACGATAAGGTGGACGCGCTCGCGCGCTTGCGCGAAGCCGATACATCGATTCCGGGCGGCAAGATTCATCGGGATCAAGCAGTGGTGCTGGCCGATCAGGCGGCGGCAGGGACGAACTGAGATGAAGGGAAGCATATGCGTATTGGAATTGCCACCGATCACGGTGGATTTAGTTTGAAGGAAGAATTACTCAGCCAGCTTCGCGCTGCGGGCCATGAGGTCGTCGATTTCGGGGCACATGACATGAGTGAGGGCGATGACTATCCCGATTACGTTCTACCGCTTGCACGAGCAGTGGCTACTCAGGAGGTAGAGCGGGGAGTAGCGATTTGCGGCAGCGGCGTCGGCGCATCGGTTTGCGCGAATAAGGTCCCTGGCATCCGAGCTGCGTTAATTCACGACCATTTTTCGGCAAGGCAGGGCGTAGAGGACGATCACATGAACGTGCTTTGTATGGGCGGCAGGACTGTCGGACCAGCCGTCGCCTGGGATCTCGTTCAAACGTTTCTCGCAGCCGAGTTCAGTCAAGCGCCGCGACATTTGCGTCGCTTGGGCAAAATAGCTTCGCTGGAGGCACAAAAAGAATAGGCAAAAACCGACGGAGAAAAACTATGACAGACGAGGAGATGACTGGATTAGCGATCAACACAATTCGTACGCTCTCGATAGATGCGGTACAGCAGGCCAAGTCCGGACATCCTGGTACACCAATGGCGCTCGCTCCGCTGATTTACACGATCTGGAATCGCGTTATGCGCTTCGATCCCGAGGATCCGATTTGGCCTAACCGCGACCGCTTTGTGCTCTCGAACGGTCACGCTTCGATGCTTCTCTGGTCGGCGCTTCATCTGACGCGGACAAAAGCCGTCAACGCCGATTACGAAAGACTCGGGCACGCGTCGGTGTCTCTCGACGATATCCGTCACTTTCGTCAGCTCGACAGCAAAGCCCCTGGACACCCCGAGTATCATTGGGTTTCGGGGGTGGAGACGACAACCGGTCCCCTCGGCAAGGCGTTGCGACGAGCGTAGGAATGGCAATTGCCCAGAAGTGGCTCGCGCATCGTTATAACCGCCCACGCTTTGATATTTTTGACTACAACATTTATGCAGTCTGCGGGGACGGCTGCCTGATGGAAGGAATTTCATCGGAAGCAGCCTCGCTGGCCGGTCACCTGGGCCTCGATAACCTTTGCTGGGTCTACGACAACAATCATATTACCATTGAGGGTAAGACGCGCATCACTTTCACGGAGGATGTCGAGGCGCGATTTTTGGCTTACGGCTGGAACGTCTTGCGTGTCGGCAACGCAAATGACCTCGAGCGTATCGAGCAGGCTCTCGAAATCTTTCGCAAAACGAAAGAACGTCCCACGTTCATCGTCCTGGACAGCCATATTGGCTATGGTTCACCTCATAAACAGGATACTGCCGCGGCGCACGGCGAGCCGCTTGGCGACGATGAAGTTCGATTATGCAAGCGCGCCTACGGCTGGCCCGAGGACAAAACGTTTCTTGTTCCTGACGGCGTGTATGAACACTTCGCTGCTGGTATAGGGGCACGCGGCGCAGAAGCTCGAAGGAAATGGACCGAACTGTTTGCAGCTTATCGAACTGAGTATCCGGACGCAGCGACCGAGATCGAATTGATGCAGCGGCGCGAACTCCCGTCCGGTTGGGATCGCAACCTGCCGGTGTTCGCAGCGGATCCGAAAGGAATCGCTGGGCGCGATGCCTCGGGCAAAGCGCTGAATGTTCTGGCTCAAAACATTCCCTGGTTTCTCGGAGGGTCAGCCGATCTTGGCCCGTCGAATAAGACCATTCTCAACTATGAAGGGGCTGGAGACTTCCAAGCTGATAATCCGGGCGGGAAGAATCTCCATTTCGGCATCCGCGAGCATGCGATGGGTGCGATTGTAAATGGCCTTTCCTTGTCCAAGCTGCGCCCGTATGGAGCAACGTTCTTCATCTTTAGCGACTATGCACGGCCAACGATCCGGCTATCCGCTTTGATGGAACTGCCTACGATGTTTATTTTCACTCACGACGCGATGGGCGATGGCGAAGATGGCCCGACGCATCAACCGGTAGAACATCTGGCCTCGCTGCGGGCAATTCCAGGCCTGGTCACTCTGCGACCGGGAGACGCAAACGAAGTTATCGAAGCCTATCGCTACATCATGCAATTGCGTCACGAACCGGCCGTGCTGGTGCTGTCCCGCCAACCCTTGCCGACATTGGATCGGAAAAAGTACGCGCCGGCATCCGGAGTCGCGCGCGGAGCCTACGTACTCACTGATGCTCCCGGCGGGGATCCCGAAGTCGTTCTTATCGCATCGGGGAGTGAAGTCAGTCTCGCTGTGGAGGCGCACGAGAAGCTCATTGCTGAAGGCATCCGGTCGCGTGTCGTATCGATCCCCTCATGGGACATCTTCGAACATCAGACGCAAGAATATCAGGACAGCGTTTTGCCGCCGAGCCTGGTCGCGCGCGTCGCCGTGGAGCAGGCATCGACGTTTGGATGGGAACGATACATCGGAAAGCGGGGACGCATGATCGGCATGAAAACATTTGGAGCATCGGCACCGTTGAAAGAATTGCAGCGCAAATTCGGCTTTAGCCCCGACTCGATTGTTACGGCAGCCAAAGAGCAGGTAGCCCAAGGGAGGTGAACAATGCCGATGGCCATAACCCGCGACGATTACGATGCCGTTCTTCTTGACCTCGACGGTGTGATAACGGACACCGCCAACCTCCACGCGGCGTGTTGGAAACAGATGTTTGACGAGTACCTTCAGAAGCGTGCGGCAGAGAGAGGCGAAGCATTTCGTCCCTTCGAGCTCGCTACGGACTACCGGCTTTATGTGGATGGGAAGCCTCGATTTGACGGCGTTCGCGACTTTCTCACATCACGCGGTATCCAGCTCCCCGAGGGAAGCTCAGACGACCCGCCGCAAGCCGAGACGGTGGGCGGGCTCGGGAACCGCAAGAATGACTTGGTCAACAAAATCATTGAAGAGCGAGGGGTGGAGCCGTATGAGGGAAGCGTCAAGTTCATCCATCAGCTCCGCCGTCAGGGATTCCAAATCGCCGTCGTCACTTCAAGTCAGAACTGCGACGCCGTCTTAAAGGCCGCCAGGTTGGATGCTTTCTTCGACGTGCGCGTCGATGGCAACACGATCCGTGCGCAGCACCTGGCCGGCAAGCCGGCCCCGGATACATTCCTCACGGCGGCACGGCAGCTCGGAGTTGCGCCGACACGAGCGGTCGTGGTCGAGGATGCCATCTCTGGGGTCGAGGCCGGGAGCAACGGGAACTTCGGGTTGGTAATCGGTGTCGCGCGCAAGGGGAACGCCGAGGAGCTTCGGCACCATGGCGCGCATCTAGTGGTGAACGATCTGGGTGAGCTGGTTGACTGACCAATGCCCCATGCTGTCTCGGGAGGAACAGTCCGATGATCCATCATGAACGCCTGAGGCCGCCATCGCACGATTACCCGGCCGACGAATGGAACATCATCGAAAAAGGATTTCATCCCGAATTCCTGGCCCAGCTAGAAACGATGCTGGCGGTGGGCAATGGATACCTCGGCATCCGCGGATGCCCAGAGGAAGGCGGCCCCAATGCCGAAAATGGCACCTTTATCAATGGTTTCTATGAAAGCCGGCCGATCATTTACGGAGAGGAAGCCTACGGCTTCCCGAAAACTGGACAGACCATCCTCAACGTAACTAACAGCAAGATCATCAAGCTCCTCGTGGACGACGAGCCCTTGTGGCTGCCCAATGCGAACTTCTTAAGCTACGACCGACGGCTGAATATGCAGTCCGGGACGCTCGACCGGGAAATCCTCTGGGAGACTCCCGCAGGCAAACAGGTATTGATTACCTCCCGGCGTTTGGTTTCTCTCGTGCATCGGCACGTGGCGGCCATCTCCTATCGTGTGACGCTCCTCAACGCGGAGGCCCCTATCGTGATCTCGTCGGAGATGGTAGCTAATGAGCCGATCGCTCGCACCAACGGGGATGACCCGCGCCAGGCGACAGTCTTTGCCGGTCCGGTTCTCCATCACCGAGCCAGCTATGCGAAAGACGGTCGCATCGTGCTCTGTCATGCGACTGAAAAGAGCCGCATCACCCTGACGTGTGCTACTGACCATGTTTTGGAGACCACATGCACGTACGCCCATAAGACTGTCCACTCCGAAGACTTTGGCCAAGTCGCCTTCACGATCCAGGCCCGACCCGGCTGTCCGATCCACCTCACGAAGTACATGGTCTATCATACGTCACAGACGGCTTCGTCTGAAGAACTCTGCGGCCGTGCTGAGTGGACAATGGATCGCGTAGTGAGCGAGGGCTTCCCGCAGTTGCTCGCCGCCCAAGAGCAGTACATGAACGATTTCTGGCGCCGCAGCGATGTTCGGGTCAGGGATATCCAGAAAGACCGCACTCAGCGCACAACCCTGGAGATCCAGCAAGCGATCCGCTTCAACCTTTTTCATATCCTGCAGGCTTCAGCGCGCGCCGAAAACGCCGGTGTGCCGGCGAAAGGCATGACCGGACAAGCCTATGAGGGGCATTATTTTTGGGACACGGAGATCTACGTGCTCCCGTTTCTGACGTATACCTCGCCGCGGATCGCCAGGAATCTGCTGACCTTCCGCTACAAGATGCTGCCGCAGGCACGAGCGCGCGCCAGGCAGTTGGGCCATAAAGGAGCCATGTTCCCATGGCGTACCATCAACGGCGAAGAAGCGTCGGCCTACTATGCCGCCGGAACCGCAGCGTACCATATCAACGCGGACATCATGTACGCGCTGCGCAAGTACGTGCAGGCGACGGGGGACGAGCCGTTTCTGCAGGACTGCGGCGCCGAGATGCTCGTGGAAACGGCGCGTCTATGGCTGGACTTGGGATTCTACTCGGACCGGAAGGGGGAAAAATTCTGCATCAATGGCGTCACCGGACCCGATGAATACAAGACGGTGGTGAACAACAACGCATACACCAATTTGATGGCGCGAGAGAACCTGCGCTACGCAGCCGAGACGGTCGCGTCCCTGCGCACAACAAACCCGGACTCGTACAAGGCGCTCGCACACAAGACCGCGCTCGAGCCGTCGGAGGTCGAGGCCTGGAAGCGCGCGGCGGAGCGCATGTACGTCCCGTATGACGAGCAGATGGGGATTTACCCGCAGGATGACAGCTTTCTCGACAGAGAGCCCTGGGACTTCCGGAACACGCCGTCCGACAAATACCCGCTGCTGCTGTTTTATCATCCGCTCGACATCTACCGCAAGCAAGTGATCAAACAGGCAGACGTGGTGCTGGCCATGTTCCTGCTGGGCAATGCGTTTTCCCCAGAGGCAAAGCAGCGTAACTTTGAATTCTACGACCCCTTGACCACGGGCGACTCATCGCTGTCGTCGTGCATCGAGGCGATCATCGCCGCACAGATCGGCGATATGGACAAAGCGATTCGGTACGGGATGGCGGCACTGCTGATGGATCTGGCCGACGTGGGCGGTAACGTAAAGGACGGCTGCCATATCGCCTCGATGGGCGGCACCTGGATGATGCTCACCTATGGGTTTGGCGGCATGCGGGACGATGACGGGACGTTGTCATTCTGGCCACGGCGCGCGCCGGAGGAGAACGCCATCCTGCGGTTTCCCCTAACGTACCGCGGACAGATGCTGGAGGTCGAGATCGGCCTGGAGACGGTGCAATACTCGTTGCGTGAAGGCGAACGTCTCGTGATTCACCATGAAAAGGAGGAAATTCAGCTGACCCGGGAAAATCCGCTGGCTGTCCGGCCGGTCAGCAGGAGGTGAGGATCGCCATCCATCGTTGCAGCCAACGAGGCCAAAGAGGTTAAGCGGTAGCCAAGGGTAGCCGTATGGGAGAAGAAGCAGTCATGAACTTTGTTGGAAACGCTGGCCACAGCTGGCCTCTTGGCGCCACCGTCGTTGACGGTGGCATCAATTTTAGCGTGTTCTCCCGCAGCGCTACAGGCGTAGAGCTGCTGTTGTTTGACCGGGAAGACGACGCCCGGCCGGCGCGCCTGATGCGCCTCGATCCTGCCGCTAACCGTACGTACCACTACTGGCACGTGTGCGTGCCGGGCATCCGGCCGGGGCAGCTCTACGGCTACCGCGTTGCGGGACCGTACGATCCTGCCAACGGCATGCGGTTCGATCCAGGCAAAGTCCTCCTCGACCCGTATGGTCGTGGCGTGGTTGTGCCAAAAAACTACAGTCGCGACGCGGCTCGAAAGAAAGGCGACAACGCTGCGACAGCGATGAAGAGCGTGGTCGTAGATGTGCACACGTATGATTGGGAAGGCGACACACCGCTGCAACGGCCGTCCTCGCGCACTATTGTTTACGAGATGCACGTGCGCGGTTTTACCCGCCACCCGAGTTCCGGCGTCGCGGAGAAAAGGCGCGGCACCTTTGCCGGATTGATCGAAAAGATTCCGTATCTGCAACAACTGGGCATCACCGCGGTCGAACTGATGCCAGTGTTCCAGTTTGATCCTCAAGATGCTCCGTCCGAGCGAGTGAATTACTGGGGCTATGCGCCCGTTTCATTCTTTGCGCCACACCAGGCGTATAGTTCGCGAAAAGATCCGCTCGGGCCGTTGGATGAGTTTCGCGATCTGGTCAAGGCGCTGCACCGGGAAGGCATCGAGGTCATTCTTGACGTTGTGTTCAACCACACTGCGGAAGGCAATCACGATGGGTCGACCCTGAGTTTTCGCGGCTTGGACAACCCCACCTACTACATTCTCGAACAAGATCGCTCGCGCTACGCGAATTACAGCGGCACGGGAAACACACTCAACGCGAATCATCCTATTGTCCGCCGAATGATCCTGGACAGCCTCCGCTACTGGGTCAAAGAAATGCATGTCGACGGCTTCCGATTCGATCTGGCGGCGATCCTTGAGCGCGATGAGTCAGGGCAACTGATGCCAAATCCGCCCGTATTGTGGGACATTGAATCCGACCCCGAGCTCGCAGGGACCAAGCTCATCGCCGAGGCTTGGGACGCGGCCGGGCTTTATGAGGTAGGCAGCTTCATCGGAGATAGTTGGATGGAGTGGAACGGGCGGTTTCGAGACGATGTTCGGAGTTTTTTTCGCGGCGAAAAGAATTCTGTCCAACACTTTGCTGACCGGTTGCTTGGTAGCCCGGCAATTTACGGTCATGAAGAACGCGAGGCTGAGCAAAGCGTTAATTTC
>JAALOD010000038.1 GCA_013372845.1 Candidatus Udaeobacter sp. | reverse complement strand
CAGTAGAACGTGCGCCCGTTGAGTTTCACCTTGCTGAGCTTAGTTGCAGTCTTGCGCATAATCACGAAAGATAGCGAAAAGTTGCGCTATTTGTCAACTATTCGTTAACCTGCGGGCCTGTCACGATGGAAGGCAACGGATCTGAGAGCCGTTGAACCTCGTGTTTTTCGGGCAACCGCCCACACGGCGGCGGTTACAACACTAGGCCATATTCGCGCCAAGCAACGCACACAACTCGCGCACGTTCTTCTCAATTGAAAACAACCTTTGCGCCCGCTCATATCCCGCGCGACCAAGTCGTTGCCCTAACGATCGGTCGTTAGTTACTTTTTCAATCGCGCCAGCGAGCGCTACTATATCGTGGGGTTCCACGAGAAAACCTGTTTCGTTATCAATGACCATCTCCGGGATCCCACCGATCGTCGTCGACACAACTGGCAAGCCGGTTGCCATCGCTTCCATGATCACGGTAGGCAAATTGTCCATGCCGCCCTGCGCTTCGGGCACGCTCGGCAATACGAAAACGCTCGCACCAGCGAGACGTTCCCTTAGTTCATGTTGCGGTTTTGTGCCAGGTAACCGAACGAGGTCCTGCAATCCTGACTGCTCGATCTGTCCGCGTAACTGGTTCCCGAGTGGACCCTCGCCGAAGATCTCACATCGAAACGATCTTCCGTGTTCAACAAGCAGCGCGCAGGCACGAATCAAATTGGCGAAGCCTTTTTTGGCGATCAAACGGCCAATCGCAACTATCAATGGCGGATCAGAGGAAAAATTCGCACGTCCGAATTCAGCCAGATTCAAGCCATTGTAGATGCGATGGACTCGATCTGCGCGTTCCGGGAAGCGTTCTCGCAAGAACTTCTCCGAGTAATCGGTTTCAGTAATAATCACGCGCGCTGCGCTGACAAGTTTGTCCAGACCGATCTCGAAATTCCTTGGCGCAAAGATGTCGTTGGCGTGCGCGGTAAAGCTAAAAGTGATTGGAAAAAATTTGGCGATCCAGAAAGCGGTCCGCGCCGCCATCCCAGCAAAGTGTGCATGAACATGTCCGATTCCCGCCTCTTGCAGACGTAACCCAACATAAACAGCTTGATAAAGGCGAAGAAAATCAGTGCGCCGTCCCCACTCATCCAGAGCAGCAATGATTGCTGGACTGAGTCTTCTCTTTTTTGAAGCCCGCTGAACTTCATCCAGTAGTTCCTTCTCCTCAGGCAGATAATGCACCTGCTTTACGATGCGCATGTCCCAATCTTGCGCTGGCTCGTCTTTCGGATTCCGGATTGAGAAAATTGGCGGCGCAACGCCTTGTCGATAAAGCTCCGCAACCTCGCGATAGCAAAATGTTTGTCCGAATGAGGGAAACCGCTCAAAAAGGTAAGCGAAAGACGCCATGGCTTCGCCACGTTAAACCGTTGAAACGTTGAAGCGTTGAAGCGGTTTCTTCATTCGGGCTGTGTCATTCCTTCGGCATTCGGCATTCGTCATTTCAGCCGTTCGTGTCAATTCGTGTCAATTCGTGGTTGATTTCTCCTCACCGGAATCGGTTTCCCCTTCTCATCGACTGCGACCAGAGTAAAGACGCCGTGTGTGACGCGATGATCCTCGGCGGTCATGTGACGCGTTACCCATACCTCTACCGGGATTGTCATCGAAGTTCGCCCGATTCTCTCTACCCGCGCGTAGCATCTAACTGTGTCCCCTACCCGTACTGGCTGGAGGAACGACATTCCTTCCATTGCCACCGTAACAACGCGCGCTTGCGCAGTTTTCGCCGCAAGAATTCCGCTACCCAGGTCCATTTGCGAGGTCAACCATCCGCCGAAAATATCTCCATTCGGATTGGTGTCCTTAGGCATGGCAATCGTTTGAATAACCAGTTCGCCTCTGGGTTGCTCGGGCATAACATAATCTAGTCCGTCAGTCCGAGCGAAGTCGAGGAATCCCGATCAAAAACCTGTTGTCCTGCCACGGGGTTCCTCGACCCCGAAGGCTTTCGGGCTCACGATGATGGCGATCATAGGATCAACATACAATCGCCGTAACTGTAGAAATGGTAACGTTCGCGAATCGCCTGCTGATAGGCGCGCAGCAAAAACTCGCGGCCAGTAAACGCGCTTACCAGCATAAGCAAAGTCGAGCGCGGCAAATGAAAATTCGTCAGCAGAACGTCGACGGCTCGAAATCGATATGGCGGGTAAATGAAAATGTCTGTCGAACCTTCCTGAGCGATGAGCTTTCCATTTTCGCGTCTGGCGGATTCTAAAACGCGTACGACGGTTGTACCCACGGACGCGATTCGTTCGGCGTCATTGATCCTGCCAGCGGCGGAAGCCAAGATGGAAAACCGCTCGGCATGCATGCGATGCTCGGCGATGTTCTCTGAGCGCACAGGCAGAAATGTCCCGGTCCCTACGTGTAACGTCACAAATGTGTGCGGGATCTGGCTCAAAATCTCCGGAGTGAAATGAAGACCCGCGGTCGGCGCTGCCAGTGCACCAGGTGTGTGCGCAAAAACGGTCTGGTAACGCGCTGCATCCTCGGCGTCGCTTTCGCGTCGGATGTAAGGAGGCAACGGCATCGATCCACCCGAATAGAGATCGATATCTTCGCTTAACATCACGATGCGCTCGCCTTCGGCCGTGATGTCCTCGACGCACAACGCCGCCCCCTCGATCATTGCGGTAGCGCCTACCCGCATTTTGCGACCCGGACTGACGAGACATTTCCATCGCAGAGGGCCTAAGCGTTCAAGAAACAAGAACTCGATAACGCCGTCGTCGGAGAATCGCCGCGCCGACAACACCTGTGTATCATTTAGAACGAGGAGATCACCTGGCCGCAAAAATGTTTTCAGATCGTGGAATTGTCGATGCTCGATCGTCTTCGTGTCGCGGTGCAGCAACATCATTCGAGAATCGTCGCGGCGCTCTGCCGGGCGCTGCGCGATCAATCCGCGCGGCAAATCATAATCGTAATCGCTTAGCAGCGCGCTCATCCGGTGACTTGAAGTTACTGTAGCGCCCGAACCTTTGCACAAGGGGAACGTCTGCTTTGGCTGGCTGTACACTTTCGCTTTTGTCGAAGGAGGCGCATATTTCCTGTGATGGACTCACCGAACCGCGACGCGGTTAACGAACTGCTTCAGACCTACGGCGAAACGGGCGGCATCAACTATCTCGACGCTGCTGCCACCCTCCCCTCGCGCCTTGCCATCGAGGCGGCATGCGCTGAATTGATGAGCCTGATGTTTCCGGGATTTCGCAGCGAGGCGCTGGTGAGCTCGGAAGATCTGGCCGATACCACTCGCACTCGCATGAGAAATCTGCACGCGCGATTGAAAACAGAAATTTGCAGAAGCCTCGGCAAAATTCCGCCGGATGATGCGATCGAAGCAAAAGCGGAGGACGTCTTGTCTGCGTTCCTACGGAATTTGCCTTTAGTGCGCCGGGTTCTTTGGACAGATATCGATGCCGCCTACGAAGGGGACCCCGCTGCGACGAGTTATGAAGAAATTATTCTTGCTTATCCCTCGCTGGAGGCCATCGCCATTCATCGAATGGCGCACCTGCTTTACAACAAGGTGCCTCTGATTCCACGCATTATGACCGAATGGGCTCACAGCCGTACCGGGATCGACATTCATCCCGGGGCAGAAATCGGCTCGCATTTTTTTATCGACCACGGCACTGGCGTAGTCATCGGCGAATCGACGAAGATCGGCGCGCGCGTTAAGCTTTATCATGCGGTCACGCTCGGCGCGCGCAGTTTTCAGAAGGACGAGCACGGCAAAATCAAAAAAGGCGGAAAACGCCATCCAACCGTCGAAGATGACGTGACGATTTACCCGGGGTCAACGATTCTCGGCGGCGAAACCGTCATTGGCGCAAGATCCACGATTGGCGGCAACGTGTTCCTGGTCCAAAGCGTGCCGCCGGATTCACTCGTGTATTACGAAGAAAAACAATTGCGCATCGTGCCAAAACGAAAACATAAACCTGTTACGACCCGCGATGAATTTCGCGAATGAAGACGCACATCTTTGGGAGGGCGCGCTCGGCGAGCGCGCCGAATGATTACGAGCACGAGTAAGAACAAGAGCAAGATTACGAGGAAGACTCGATGATTTACCTCGATTACAACGCAACAACGCCGCTTTGCGACGCGGCCCGTGAGGCGATGCTGCCGTACCTCGACCGGCACTTCGGGAATCCATCGAGCGTCCACGCAGCTGGGCGCGAGGCGCGCGCAGCCATCGATAATGCGCGCGACAAACTGGCCGCGCTGCTGCACGCAAAACCGCACGAACTAATTTTCACGGGTGGCGGAACGGAATCGTGCAATCTCGCCGTGCTCGGTCTGGCACGTCGGGCATCTTCAAAAGGCGGGCATATCATCTCCAACAAGGCCGAGCACCACGCGGTGCTCAATGCGGTCGAACATTTGGAAAAGCGCGAAGGCTTTGAAGTCACGTGGCTAAATATTTCGCGCGATGGAATAATAGACCTTAATCACCTTGCCAGTGCGATCCGGCCTGAGACCGGACTGGTTTCGATCATGACTGCCAATAACGAGACCGGTGTGATTCAGCCGATGCGCGAAATCTCGCGAATATGTCGAGAGGGTGGCGTCCTATTGCACAGTGATATGGTCCAATCATTCGGCAAAATGCCACTCGTCATTCCGAGCGACGTCGAGGAATCCCGCGATGCAACCTCAAAGGTAACGCCACGGGATCCTTCGACCCCGAAAGCTTTCGGGGCTCAGGATGACATTGGATCCCTGTTTGACGCCGCCAGCTTCGCAGCGCACAAATTCTACGGGCCTAAAGGCGCTGGATTTCTTTTTGCGGTGGTCTGTCAATTCAGCCGATCATGTTTGGCGGCGCGCATGAGAATGAGCGACGACCCGGAACAGAAAATGTCGCGGCAATTGTAGGAATGGCCTCCGCGGCAGAATGGGTCGAGCAAGAGCAGGAGCAAGAGAGAGAGAAGAAATTGCGAGATGAATTGTGGACCCGAATTGCAGAGAACGTACCGGATGCAAAACAGAACGGGGCCAATGCACCGCGGCTGGCAAACACGCTGAACGTGAGCCTGCTCGGAATCGATTCCGAAATGTTGCTTATCGCACTCGATTTGGAAGGCGTCTGCGCCTCGAGTGGCTCGGCCTGCATGGTGGGATCGGTCGTTGCGTCGCACGTTTTGCTCGCCATGGGTCTGCCGATGGAGCGTGCGCGTTCCGCAGTTCGATTTTCCCTGGGTAAATGGACAACGGCCGATGAAATCAAAGCGGCAGGAGACGCGGTGCGGAAAATTGTTGATCGCCTGAACACGCGAAAGAGCGCCTATGCCGTTGCTTAGGCAGCTCGAGTTTGCCTTTCGTACTGTAGCCGGGATCGCTGATCCCGGCCGCTTCGGTGCACCTCAAGATGCCGGGGTCACCGCCCCCGGCTACAACAACGCCAAACCAAATCTCAATCTCGAAGAAACAGCGCGCGAGTTGTTAGGCTCACTCGGTGCAACGCGAATCGCCAACGACCTTCGCGTCGAATGGAATTCGCGCCTCAAAACAGCTGCCGGACGTGTTGATTATCATCAGAAACTCATTTCGCTAAATCCGCGGCTGTTTGAGCATCCTGCCGAAATCGATCGCACGCTGCGCCATGAGCTGGCGCATATTCTCGCCCAGTTTCGCGCCGGCCGACGGAGGATTTCACCTCATGGCACCGAATGGCGACAGGCCTGTCGCGACTTGGGTATCGCCGACGAGAAGCGCTGTCACAATCTGCCGTTTCGTGCGCGAACTTACGTCGCGCCGTTTGTCTATCGCTGTCCGAATTGTCGCCAGGATTTTCTGCGAGTTCGCCGCCTGCGCCGCGCAGTTGCGTGTCTTGGCTGCTGCCGCAAGCACAACGGCGGCGAATTCGATCCGCGATTCCGGCTACGGCTAATTCGCTAGCGGTGGTTCTCCGAATCATCAGCGGGCGATCGAGGTCAATCGCCCTACCAATTTGTTATGTCGAGCGAAGTCGCCTGCCAAGCAGTAGCTTTATGCGAAGGTCTGGAGACATCTCTTGTTATTTTCCGGCTATAGGGTGATCAGAAATATCTAGAGATTCCTCGACTTCGCTCGGAATGACAAAAGGACTGAGAGCGCCGCGCAGTTGGCTGGCGCGATTGGTTAGATGTGGATGTGGCGAGCTCACCGTTTCCGCAGAAGGTACGACAACATGAGTTTGTTGTAGGTCTCTGAATACTTGCGCTGTCGCTCCCGGAGCGCGCGATCATAAACGATGCAGCCGATGCCGCCATCTGCGCGCGGATAGCGATCGGCGATGTGGAAGTATTGAGCCGGAACGCCGATGGGCATCGAGGCGTAGCCGCCGTACCGGTAAAACTTGATCCTGTGCGCGCGAATGTCGTGCTGAGCCTGTGCGGCGGCTTCGCGCTCGCTCCACTCCTTCGGCCTTGCGCTCGCCGCTGATGCGCAAAGCAATATTAGTGCGGAGGTCGCGAGGAGAATTTTGATGCTGTGCGCGAAAATCTAAGGAGAATTAGACGAAAAATCGCAGGCGAAGGCGAACATTTGTTCGTCGCTAAACTTCATTCTCGCTTTTGTCTCCCTTCGCCGCCTTCTCCCCGCGCAATTTCGCCTGGATGAACATGTCGATGTCGCCGTCCATCACGGCTTGGACATTGCTCGTTTCCGCCCCGGTCCGGTGATCTTTCACCATTTGATATGGTTGAAAAACGTACGAGCGAATTTGGCTGCCCCAGGCTATATCGCCCTTTTCTCCGTATTGCCGATCGATTTCGGCGCGCTTCTTATCCTGCTCGATTTCGTAAAGCTTGGCCTTCAGCATTTTCATCGCCAACTCGCGATTGCGGCCCTGGCTGCGCTCGGCCTGGCACGCGACAACGATTCCGCTCGGCTTATGTAAAATCCGCACGGCAGTTTCGACTTTGTTGACGTTCTGCCCGCCCTTGCCGCCACTGCGAAATGTGTCGATCTCAAGGTCGGCAGGATTAATTTCTATCGGGGCAGTATCAGCAATTTCGGGAACAACATCCACACTTGCGAACGAAGTGTGACGCCGCTTGTTTGCGTCGAACGGCGAGATACGCACCAGCCTGTGCACACCGCGTTCGGTCTGTAGATGTCCATAGGCGTATTCGCCGGTCACCAGCAAGGTGACCGATTTGATGCCGACTTCTTCACCTTGTTGAATGTCCACGGTCTGAGATTTGAAACCGCTTCGCTCGATCCAGCGCTGGTACATCCGCAGCAACATGTCCGCCCAATCGCACGACTCAGTGCCGCCCGCACCCGAGTGAATCGTGACAAACGCATTCGCGGGATCGTTTTCGCCGGAAAGAAACTGGCGCAACTCGAATTCATCCAGCTTATGAGCAAGGCGATCATGTTCGGTCACGACTTCTTTCTCCGCTTGCGCACGAGAAGCAGGATCGCTTTCTTCCGCAGCCAACTCATGTAATGCGCCGAAGTCTTCGATCTCGCGTTCCAATTCTTGGAACGGGTTGATCAGCGAGCGCAGGCGCGACACTTCGTCGACATCGGCCTGGGCGCGGTCGCGATTCGACCAGAAATCAGGCGCGGCCATGCGCCCTTCAATTGCGGCTAGATTTTTCTGGAGCTTTTCGACGTCAAAGAAACCTCCGCAGCTCGCGGACACGCGATTTCAAATCCTCGGCATCGGGGATGGAGACTTCCGTTGGCATGTATGAGAATACTCTAGGCTACGCTCAGCGCAAAATGTAGCGGTGCTTGTGTCAAGCACCGAACCAAAAAGCCTCCTGGCAGAAGGATAAAACAGGCGCTTGTCACAAGCGCCTCTGCAACGCACCATCGCTAAAGTGCCGGACCGACCGCCACGATTGCACTTGGTGTTTCAAAAATACGATCCGCCACTGTATTTCGTGACTTTCGACACATATCAGCGTCGGAAATTGCTCGCTAATACTCGAGTGCATTCGCGCTTGATAGAATTCGCAAAGCTCGGCGAGCAGCGCGGAATCGCTTTCGGCCGGTACGTCATCATGCCTGGCCATATCCACTTTTTCGTTCGCGGAGGCATCGACTTCGTCCTAACGCAATGGACGCGAATGCTAAAACGCAAGTTGTCCAAGGCGATTTTAGCGCCCCTGCCGCATTGGCAAAAGGGATTTTTTGATCATTTGGTTCGCCACAGCGAAAGCTATTCAGAGAAGTGGGAATATGTGCGACAAAATCCTGTGCGCGCTGCATTGGTCAGTGATCCAGAGGAGTGGCCATGGCAAGGCGAGATCGCCAGGCTCGAAGCGTTGTAGCGGTGCTTGTCTCAAGCACCGAACCAAAAGAACCGGCATTCAGGACAAGCACGATAGATAGGCGGTTGGCACAAGCGCCTCTACAACTACCTGCGCGCGGAATTGTTCGGCTTTGGCTTGGCAGCGCGTGCCGGCTCGAGACGGAAAATTGTTTCGCCTTCTTTCATCAGATCGAGACGATCGCGCGCAACAGTTTCCAGATAGGTTGAGTCAGTCTTGAGCAGATTGATCTCGCGAGTCTGATGTGCGAGCAGATTTTGTTGCTCGTTTACCTGTTGCTGCAGATTATCGATCTCGGCACGGCTCTGCATTAGTTTTTTGTACGGCGGAACGAACAAGCTCACAATTATCAGCCAGAGCGCCAGGACTAGCAGAACCTTGAGAGTTCGGTTCAGTCGCTGCCAAACGGTGGCTTCGCGGCGCGCGCGGAAATCGGCGTAAGTCTGATCCACTTAGCGCATTGTAGCGCCGTATACCGCTTTGTCACCAAGTTCTTCTTCAATTCGCAGCAACTGGTTGTATTTGGCGATCCGATCACTGCGGGAAAGCGACCCGGTTTTGATCTGACCCGCATTCGTACCGACCGCAATGTCTGCGATGGTTGCATCTTCCGTTTCTCCGGAGCGATGACTGATCACGGTTGTGTAGTGATTTTTCTTTGCCAAATCGATCGTCGCCAGCGTTTCGGTTAACGTGCCGATCTGATTTACCTTGATCAAAATCGAATTCGCCACATGCTCGGCAATTCCTTTTCGTAGAAATTTCACGTTTGTAACAAAGAGATCGTCACCTACCAGTTGAATCTTCTTGCCCAGTTTGGCGGTGAGTTTTTTCCAGCCGGCCCAATCATTTTCGGCGCAACCGTCCTCGATCGAAATGATGGGGAACTGCGCACAAAGCCCGGCATAGTACTCGATTAGTTCATCGGCAGTTTTCTTTGAACCGTCCGATTTCTTGAAAACGTAAACGTTGTTTTTGCTGTCGTAGAATTCGGAGGCAGCAGGATCGAGCGCGATAAAGATCTGTTCGCCCAGCTTGTAACCGGCCTTCTCAATGGCGGTTGAAATCGATTCGAGAGCGTCTTCAGCAGAATTAAGGTTCGGCGCAAATCCACCTTCGTCGCCGACTGCAGTGGAAAGGCCTCGATCTTTCAGGACAGACTTGAGCGCATGAAAAACCTCGGCGCCATAGCGCAGCGCTTCCGAAAAACTTGGCGCTCCGCGCGGCATAATCATGAACTCTTGAAAATCGATAGGCGCATCAGAGTGCGCGCCTCCGTTCAAGATGTTCATCATTGGTACGGGCAAAACTCGCGCCTCAGGTCCGCCGAGATACCGAAACAGCGGAAGATTTTTCGCAGCGGCGGCAGCATGCGCTACTGCCAGAGAGACTCCCAGCAGCGCGTTTGCGCCCAGGTTGTTTTTGTTAGGCGTGCCGTCGAGTTCGATCAGCTTTTTGTCGATCTTCGCCTGGTCCAGCGCGTCCCATCCTTTGAGGGCCGGCCCGATCTTGTCGTTAACGTTGGCCACCGCCTTTTTAACGCCCTTGCCCCCGAACCGGCTCTTGTTGCCGTCACGCAATTCCCATGCTTCATGTTCGCCGGTGCTCGCCCCGCTTGGGATCGCTGCCCGGCCAAGTGCCCCGCTTTCAACGCGGACATCAACTTCAATGGTGGGATTACCGCGCGAATCCAAAATTTCGCGGGCATGGACTCGGCTAATGGTGGTGCTTGCCATATTCTCTGCGCGGACTAAACAGCTTTCCGCAGACGAGGCAAATCACGCTTTAACCTGCTCTGGCAAATTTTCCGTTACACATGCCTTTTTCGCGACGGCCGAGAGAGACCAAAAGGAGCTTCGACAGCCGCGCGAGATTCATATTGGCAATTTCGCTGGGACACGCATAATCTCAGCGATGATTCGTTTAGCCGGATTAGGCGTGATTGTGTTGGCGGGCGGTATCTTGGTTACCGTTGGCGCAGAGACCGGGCGCATTCCGGCCGACCAACTGGCAAAAGCCGCCAGAAGCGATTCGTTCAGTATTCCAACGCCGGGTGAACTTTTCACCGCGCTTGAAAAATCCGGTAAGATCAACTGGGCGGGCCAATATCGTGGACCAATTCCGGTGACATACAGTAACCGCGCGCAGATCGCTCTCAATCTCGGAGGTTTGATTGCTGATGGTTTTATCGCTGTGGAAGCAAAGGACGGTCAGCAGGTCAAAAATATTGGGTCAGACATCATCAAACTCGCAAAGGCACTCGGCGTCAGCGAAAAGCTGCTTGGTCGCGGCAGCAGCATCAACGAATTTGCCGAAAACAACGAATGGGACACGCTGCAGGAAGAACTCGAGGCGACGCAGAACGAAGTAAAATCCTCGATGCAATCGCACGCCGACCAGGACCTGGTAATTCTGGTAACGCTCGGCGGTTGGGTTCGAGGCACGCAGGTAGTCACCTCGGCAATCGTGCAGAACTATAACGAACAGAGCGCAAAAGTTCTCCGGCAGCCGGCCCTCGTTCATTTCATGCAGTCGAAAATCAACGAAATCTCCCCTGAATTGCGCAACGAGCCACTGGTCAAAAATGTCAATGAAGAGGTCGGTAAGATTGAAAAACTGGTTTCGTTTCCGGAAGGTAAGGCACCTGATGTTGAACAAGTGCGAAAGATCAACCAGGCGGTCGGCAAGCTGATGGAGGAAATAGAAAGCAAAGAAGCACCAAAATGAATCGGAGCTTGCTCATTTCATTGTCGGTTCTTGTGCTGGCTGTCAGCGGCACTGTGCGCGGAGACACAGACGCCGAGGTGCAGGCGCGCAAAGACGCACTCGACCTTGCGGCGGCGTTTTCAAACGACGGTTTCAAGGTCCGAGACGGATATTGGTGCGGGGTTGCCAAACCGCATGATCACTCGCTAGTCGCGGTGAATCTCTACGCAGGAAACCAGTATTGGTTCTCGGCTGGCACTACGGAACCGGCAAAGAAAATTGCAGTCGGCGTCTATGATGAGACGGGAAAACAGGTGACTACGGATAGTTACGACAATGGAGAAAGAGCTGCGGCCGGTTTCGCGCCGTCAAGCAGTGGTCAGTACTTTGTCTCGGTCGATCTGCTTGAAGGCGAGCAAAGCAGCTTTTGCCTGGTTTATTCGTACAAGTGAACGCTGGTAATGTCATCCTGACCGTAGCGAAGCGGAGTCGAAGGATCCCGTGATTGTCAGCTTTGCGGCTTCGCAACGGAATATCTCGACTCCGCTCGACATGACGGGTTGGTCATGACTTCGCTCCAGGTTTTCTATGAGGGAAATGTTCAGGGCGTCGGGTTTCGCTGGACCGTGCGTCACGCCGCCACAGGTTTTGATGTAACAGGCTGGGTCCGCAACCTGCCGGATGGGCGCGTAGAACTTCAGGTTAATGGAGAAGAAAATGAGGTGCGCGCGTTTCTCGATCTCATCGCACAGGGGGAGCTTCACTCGCTGATTCACGAGCAAACGGAGAACAAATTGGAGAAACCGGTTACAGCCCGCGGCTTTGAAATTCGCCATGACTGACTCGCCGCGCCGTGGCCGCGCGGAGGCGGATCCAGCGGTCGCGGTTCACAGCCTAACGAAAATATTTCCCGTTCCTTTGCATCCCGCCCGCGGGATTGTCGCCGTGAAGGACCTCAACCTTCGGATTGAACCGGGCGAAGTATTTGGGTTGCTCGGACCGAATGGTTCCGGCAAAAGCACAACCCTCAAAATGATTCTCGGGCTGGTTTCGCCAACGCGTGGCCGCACGGAAATTTTTGGGCGTGACAGTCGTCTCGTGGAAAGCCGGGAAGCCGTCGGTTTTCTGCCGGAAAATCCGTACTTCTATAAATATCTTAGCGGAGAAGAAACGCTGCGTTTCTTTGGGCGCCTTTGTGGACTGCGCGGCGCTCACCTCAAGGAACGGATCAACGAACTGCTGGAACTCGTTGGCTTGACCAGAGCGCGCAAACGGCGACTGGGCACCTATTCCAAGGGCATGTTGCAACGCATTGGCCTTGCACAGGCATTGATTCATGATCCCAGATTGGTCGTGCTGGACGAACCGACCGCAGGTGTCGATCCCGCAGGTTCACGGGAGATTCGTGATTTGATTCTCGACCTGAAGCGCCGCGGAATCACGGTGCTGCTCTCGTCGCATTTGCTCGCGCAAGCACAGGAAATTTGTGACCGGGTTGGCATTCTCGCAGATGGCGTGTTGGTACGCGAAGGGCATCTGCGGGAATTGATCGCGATTGAAAATCAAACTGAGCTCGTTATTGCCGACGCGTCCACTCAACTCGTCAACGAAATCGAATCGGTGATTAACCGTTCAAACGCAAAGCTGATCGAACGCCGAAAATCGACGACGACACTGGAGAGATTGTTCCTGGAGGCGACAGCCAAAAACGACGAAGCACGAATGTCGAGTGACGAAGGAATGACGAAGCAGACATGACCCGGCCTTCGGCAAGGCTACGGCGCGGCAGGCGCATGATGAAACAGAAATGACAAACACCGAAAACGCTCCAACGCTTCAACGCTTCAGCGCTCCAACGGCGGCGAGGCCGCATCGCCCTTTCTCTGTCTCGCGGATCCTCGCCATCACATTCAATACGCTCACTGAGCTGACGCGCTTAAAAGTCTTTTACGTGCTCCTTGTTTTTGCGCTGCTTTTGATCGGCAGCTCCATCTTCATGGCGCAGTTTTCTTTTCAGCAGGAGTTTCAAATCCTGAAAGACGTATCGCTCGGCGCGATCTCGATTTTTACTTCGCTGCTGGCGATCGTTGCGACTGCGCGACTGCTTCCTCAGGACATCGAAGACCGCACCGTTTACACGATCCTCGCCAAACCTGTGCCCCGCTTCGAATACGTGCTCGGGAAAATTACCGGCGTCCTTCTGCTGCTGGCAATCAGCACGCTGGTGATGAGCGCAGCGTTTTTAGTGGTGTTGTATCTGCGCGAACAAGCTGTGATCCACGCGACGTTGAGGCAAATGGCCGGCGCACCGCCTGAACAACTTGCCGACGCACTCCACGCAATCCGATCGTCAGCCCTCAACATCGATATCTTTCCCGGAATCATCATCATTTACCTGAAAGCATGTTTGCTTGCCGCGCTCACGCTCTTCGTCTCGACATTCGCCACCACGAACATTTTCACAATTGTGGTAATGGCTTTCATTTATTTCATTGGTCATTTGCAGGCGACTGCGCGCGAATATTGGCTGCAGGAACACAGCAGTGGACTGTTTACCCGGGTCTTTCTCGCGATCGTGGCCCTACTGTTTCCGGACCTGCAGGCGTTCAACCTGGTAGACGATATTGTCGCCGGCACGGCTATTTCATTGGCGCTCTTCATTAAGACAGCGCTGCTCGGAATCTTCTACACGACGATCTACACGCTACTGGCGGCGTTCGTATTCTACGGAAAAGAATTATGACACGGCTTCTTGTCGCGCTGGCGATTTTGTTTGCCGTGGGGGGCATCAAATTGCCAATTGAACGCGACCTCGCGACGCTGCATCGCCAGGAACATTTTCGCGGCGTCGAATTTAACCTCGATCTTCGCGAAAAGCTTGGGCAACTCGGTTTCGTTGCTGCCTTGAGTGGATTTCGGGCGATCGTCGCGGACGCGCTTTTCATCCAGGCGCATGTCGCATGGGAACGCACAGAATGGGGCCGGATCTTGTTATTGTTCCGGCACCTCACAACGCTGCAACCCCGGGTGCTCCTGTTTTGGGACACAGCGGCGTGGCACATGGCTTGGAACGCAAGCGTGGCGGCCATGAACGACCGGACTCAGCCGCGGCTTGCGCTGCGAGTCAAAGCACAGCGCGAATATTTCGCGCTCGGAAAAGACTTCCTTGAACGCGGAATAAAAAATAACCCTGATCGCCCTCAGCTCTATGAAGCGCTCGCCCGGCTGTACAAGGAGAAATACAAGGATCACCAGCGCGCTTCCGAGTTTTACGCCAAGGCAGCGGCCGTGCCGGATGCAGCGACGTTCGACCGGCGTTTCTCAGCCTACGAGCTTTCCTACTGCGAAGGGCGTGAACGCGAGGCGTATGAACGCTTGCGCGGCCTTTATGACGAGGGGGACCAGGAACGGCTGCCGACTTTGATCGCGCGGCTGAAATTTCTCGAAGACAAACTCACAATCCCGCAGGATCAGCGGATTCCGGATAAAGTCGCTGTCGGCAAATAGTCAAAAGGCTGAGCCGTTTGAAGTGTTAAACGAGCTTCAATGTGTCGAGCACGCCCTGATACGGTCGGGCGAGCAGCGGCGTCGAAGCGCAGAAAGGGCATCTCGGCGTCTTCTTGGTGGGCGTTGCTCCTTCAGAACAATATGAGACCAAGGTCTAATATCGGAGTTAAATCTTACGAGCGTCCGGGCGATTTCGTTGTAAGGTTGTGACTTTTTACGATTGAACAAGGTCTATGCGCTTCGCAATTTTCAGCGATGTTCACGCCAATCTCGAGGCGCTGGAAGCTGTACTGGCCGACGCGCGCAATCGCAAATGCACGCGCTTCGTGTGTCTGGGCGATGTGGTCGGCTATAACGCCAACCCGAGAGAATGCGTGGAAGTCGTTCGGGAACTGGATTGTCCTGTCGTGAAAGGCAATCATGATGAGGCGGCGTCGCGCCTGACGCCTGCCTGCGATTTTAATGAAATCGCAGAGCGTGCGATCGCGTGGACCCGTGACCACTTAGCGGACCAGGACAAGGAATGGTTGCGCGGATTACCGCTGCAGACGCGTGTGCATGATTTCACCATCGTGCACGCCACGCTCGATACGCCGGAGCAGTGGGGCTATGTTTTTAACAACCTCGATGCGGCTGCGAGCTTTACCTATCAACGCACCAACGTTTGTTTCTTTGGACACACGCATGTGCCCATGGTGTTTGTTCGGGACGGAAGTGTCAGGCGGGAAAGGGTCGAGCACGTTCGCATCGAGCCAGCCAAAAAGTATTTCATCAACATGGGCAGTGTGGGGCAACCGCGTGATGGAAACTGGCGCGCAGCGTACTGCATTTACGATACGGAGAATAACCTGGTCCAACAGTTTCGCGTAAAATATGATCTGGCGGCCGTGCAAAAGAAGATTGCTGAAGCAGGTCTGCCGCGGCTCCTGGCCGAGCGGCTTGCGATTGGAAGATAGGATCAGCGCGCCAGATCCGGATTTGCTTTGGCAACGCGTTGAGGACAACGCGTTCCACCTTTGCTAATGGTGGATCGGCTTCTGTGAAGACGATGGCGTACGAATCGCCGAAGGCGCACTAATTTGGACATCCACTTTGAACCCCAAATCGATCCTAATCATCCAGCCGGGTCCGGTTGGTAGCATCGTCCATACGCTGCCCGCAATCGCGTTGGTTCGTGAAGCGCATCCTCGCGCGGCGATTACTTGGGTCATCAATCCGGAGCTTGCTCCTCTGCTCCGTGGAAATCCTGATGTGGATCATGTTTACCTTACGCCGCGTGGTGAGTTTCGAGGTCTCGGCGCACCGAAGAGTTTACTGACGTGGCTAAACAAGACTCGGGAGCTCCGACCTGACCTTGTGCTCGATTTCGACGGGCTTCTACGCAGTGCTCTTTTTGCAAAAATTACTGGCGCAAAAGAAATCAGCGGGATGAGTAATGTCTTCGCTGCGGCGACCTGGTTTTACGACCGCGTCGCCCAAGTCGATCGTCGCACTCATGCTGTTGAGCGCTACCTTACGTTGGCGGAATCCGCTGGCGCCTCGGCCGGCGAATCCCTTCGATGCTCAGTTCCAAGTGGCGATCCACTCCCGCGCTTCGATGCGCACCCGCCGTTCGTTCTTCTTCACCCGTTCGCCCGTGGGCAGGACAAATCGCTCTCAAACGGAGTGATCGAGGAATTTTGCCGCGCGCTCGCGCCAACCCGCGTGGTAGTTGTAGGACAATCACGCCCTAAAATTAATACACCGGAAAATTGCGTCGATCTGACCAGGCAAACTTCACTGCTTCAGTTAATCTGGCTCATTCGGGTCGCGTGCTTTGTCGTAAGCGTGGAGAGCGGTCCAATGCACATTGCTGCGGCTGTGACGCCCAATTTGTTATCGATCCATACCTGGACTGATCCGCACCGTGTTGGTCCTTACAATCCCGATGCCTGGGTTTGGAAACACGGCCAACTCATCCGTGTTGGCGAACTTGAGACCGCCAGGATTCGAAAACATGGCCGTCGTTTCAGACGCAAAGATGTCGCGTCCGCGGTGGAGCTGATTCGTCCACTGGTTCCAATCGATCCGATGGTCGCTTAGCGGGCATCAATTGGTACTGCCCTCTGTGTGTCCAGGAAGTCCTCTATCTTACCTGATTGTTTGTCGACATTGACCTCGTACAAGTTCTTTCGCTTGCCATTCGCGACAACGTAAATCGTAACAGCGAAAATTGCCGGTGAGCGCCGGAACTCGTGGTCGACAAACGAATCTTGCACGTGAGTCTTCCACTTGCTTGGGAGCGGCAATCCACGTCTAATGACTTCCTGTTCAGCTAGGTTCAGCGCCGCCTCGCGGGTTATGCTCGATCGAGTGTCTACGGTAAACCGCTGGGACGATGTGTGTGTGCAACTGCGCAGCAGAAGCATTGCTAGCAGAACAGGCGCTAGAGCATCGTTCGACCCATTTTAATCAGCGCGTTCGCTCATGGATTACAAATTCGGCAAGCGCCAAATCGCGTGGATAAGTGATTTTGAAATTTAAGTCCGTGTTTGGGACCAGAATGACCTTGCGCCCGAGCCGCTCGACCGCTGAGACCTCGTCAGTTACCGAAGCATTCTCCGAATAAACAGCGCTATAGGCATCCTCGATCAACCGCCACTCGAAAACCTGCGGCGTTTGCATGGCATAGAGCTGATGTCGATCCACTGAGCCGGTAACAAAAAATTCGGCGTCAGCGTATTTAAGCGTGTCAGTGATTGGCTCAGCCAGACTGGCAGCAGCATGTATCCGGCATTGTTCGAAGACGCGCTCGATTTGTTCCGCGGTGATTAGTGGGCGCGCTGCATCATGGATAGCCACGTATCTTGTCGTTGCCTCGAGATGATCCAGGCCGGCCCGGACGGAATCCTGACGATGTTTTCCGCCGGTTATGATCGACCGAACCTTTTTGAGTTTTTCATCGCGGACGATCTTTTTTATTTCAGCCAGTCGATCTTCACGTGCGACGACAATGATTCCGCCGACGCAGCCGGCGCGCTCAAATGCGTGGATGGTATGGGCGATGACCGGTCTGCGGCGATCGTGCAAACAATTTGTCGAAACCCATGCGGCGACTGTCACCGGCAGCGACGATGATGGCGGTTAGCATGACTGCCACGTTGAAGCGTTGAAAGGTTGAACCGTTGAAGCGAAGAACGCCACTTTAACGCTTAAACGCTTCATCGCTTTAACGCGTCACGACAACTGTCGTGCCACTTCCGCGCTGAGCGCCTTGCCGTCAACGCGACCGGCTACTTTCGCCTGCAACGCTTTCATCACCGCGCCCATTTGCGCTCGCGAGGTTGCGCCTGCTTCGGCAATTGTTTCGCGCACAATCTTCGAAACTTCATCGGCGCTCATTGGCTGCGGCAAATATCCGTTTAAGATCGAGAGTTCCTCTTTCTCCTTTTCGCCAGTTCTGCACGGCCGCCTTTTTCAAAGCTTCAATCGAATCCTGGCGTTGCTTCGCCTGCTTGCGGATGACCTGCGCCGCCTCAGCGTCGCTCAACTCGGCTTCGGCACCTGATTTTGCAATGGCCGCGTATTTCAATCCAGACTTAAGCATGCGCAGACGCCCAGCTTTGTGGCGTCCTTAGCGCGCATCGCCTCTTTCAGGTCAGCGTCCACCGTTCTTGCATGTCATGCAGAGAACTACGTCGCCAGGACTAATTGTCGATTTGGCCTTCATCAAAAAATATTCGCAATCCAAAAGCGACGCGAGACGAATTCGCGCTGGCGCACCTGCCAGCCTGATTCGCGGCAGCTGGCGCGAACATAGTGGCAAACGTGCGAGTGGAACACGGCAGTCGGCCCCGACTGCTGGCTGGCAGCCTGGCTCGAAGAACGCGCTGTGAAAGAGCGCGCGCTACAACAGTCTTTCAGCTGCTTTCCGCACAGACTCGACATCAGCAACCGACGTCACATCGACGCCTTTGAGAGTGCGCCGCAATAAGCCTGCCAGCACCCGCCGGGTCCTAATTCCACGAAGAAATCGCACCCAAGCGCAGCAAGCCGCTCCATGCAATCGAGCCAACGGACTGTGCCGGTGACCTGGTCCTGAAGAGTGCGGCGAATTTCAACCGGTGTTCTCACTTCATCGCCTGTCACATTGCTGATTACAGGAAAAGACGGCGGTTGCATCGGAACGTGTTGGAGCACGGCACCAAGCTTCTCATACGCGCTTTCCATCAAGCGGAGTGATATGCACCGGCAACATTGAGCATCGTTGCACGACGAATCCCGTATTCCTTCGCAACGCCGACCGCCGCTTCAACTTTGGCCAGCTCACCTGAAATCACAATCTGCCCGGCGCGTTGATGTTTGCCACATCGACGTCTTCATCAGCGGCCAGTTGTCTGACGACATTTTCTTCGCGCCAATCAATGCCGCCATGCCGCCGGATGTTTTCTCGCACGCCTCGTCCATCAATTCGCCGCGCCGCTACAAGCTGCAAGCCATTTGCAAAATCGAACGTCCCGCCGCGGCGTGCGCGGTCATTTCGCCTAACGACAAGCCCGCCGCGCCGCCGATTGGAAAATTGCCGGCAAGTTCACGCAGGACCGACAAGCATGCGAGCCCGTGGACAAAAGCGCAGGCTGACAATTCGACGTCTTGGTCAGATCTTCAATCGGTCCGTTCCATGCGATTTCGCTCAGCTTCCGCTCGAGAACGTCATCCGCTTTCTGGAACAGGTTGGCTGCGGTGGAAATTGTTCCGCAAGGTCGCGTCCCATCCCGACGGTTTGTGCGCCCTGGCCAGCGAAAGGAGCGCGATTTTTGGCATAGCGTTAGTTAACGCGCTTCGCTGCCTAAGGCGAGGCGTTCTGTTTTAGGGAGCACGGCTGCCAGCTTAGCAGTCGGCTGCTAGGCGACTGCCGGCGTTCCACTCGCAATGTGTTTGCTATGCGTTGTTCGCGGCAAGCTGCCGCGAACAGCAGCTGGCAGCCGTGCTCCCCAGAAATGCGCGTGCGCTACTCAACCGAAATTGCTTGCGCGCGCTGGCTCACTCGCCAGCGTAAATGTTATCGGTTTTGTCCGCCTGAGGCGGGTAGCCTATGTAACCTTGTAACTTCTTCCATGCCTTTTACGACACGCGAAATTGAATCACCTGATCCCGTGACGCGAGTAGTCGCGGCGGACGCGGAGCTGCGGCACACCGACGATGACGACATCGGCGAAAAGATGGTCCTTAATATGGGGCCATCGCACCCGGCCACTCATGGGGTATTGCGACTCGTGCTCGAACTCGATGGCGAGATCATTACCAAAGCCACGCCGGACATCGGTTTCCTGCATCGTGGTGATGAAAAGATTGCCGAGAACATGCAATACAACCAGTTCGTGCCTTATACCGATCGGCTGGATTATCTCGCACCGCTATCGAACAATGTCGCTTACGCGCTTGCTGTCGAAAAATTGATGGACTGGGAAATCCCGCCGCGCGGGAAAGCCATTCGCACCATTTGTTGCGAAACGTCCCGGATCTCCTCCCATTTGATGGGCTTGGGAGCCATGGCTCTGGATCTGGGCGCGATGACGGTCTTTTTGTACACGTTCACCGAACGCGAGAAACTTTATGATCTTTTCGAGCTGTTAACCGGGGCCCGCTTCACCACCTCGTACACGCGGGTAGGCGGACAGATCCGCGATCTTCCGGAGAACTTTATTCCTCAGCTCAAGAAATTCCTCGATGGATTCATTCCGAGCCTAGACGAGTGCGATAAATTGCTCACGCGTAATCGCATCTTTGTCGATCGAACAAAAGACATTGGCGTGATCTCGAAGGAACGCGCAATTGCTTATGCCATTTCGGGGCCAAATTTGCGCGGCAGCGGGATCGAGCACGATTTGCGGCGCAGACACCCCTATCTCGACTACGAGCAATATGATTTCGACGTAGTGATCGGTAGCACTGGAGATTGTTATGACCGCTATCTGGTACGAATCGAGGAAATGCGGCAAAGCGTCCGGATCCTGCGTCAGGTAATAGACAAATTGCCGGATGGCCCCATCAACGTCGCCGATTGGAAAAACATGGCGCCGCCCAAATCGCACGTCATGACCAAGATGGAAGAGTTGATCCATCATTTTATCGTGGTGACCCAGGGACTCGATGCGCCGCCGGGCGAGGTCTATTTCGCGGCGGAAAACCCAAAGGGCGAGCTAGGCTTTTACATCAACAGCAGAGGCGGGGGCGTACCTTATCGCCTGAAGATCCGAGCGCCGTCATTTGTGAACCTAAGTATCCTGCCTGAGCTTCTGCCGGGTTGCATGGTGAGCGACGTACCAGCCGTGCTGGGGAGTCTGGACTTCGTCATGGGGGAGTGCGACAGATGAACATGCTGCGATCCATTTCTCGATTTTTGCTCGTACTCGTGCTCGCGCTGGGCGTTTCGTGCACTCCGGGCAAACGCATCACGAAAGCCAATGTGGAAGAGGTCGAAGAGGGAATGTCGAAGAAACAAGTGGAATCAATTCTGGGGCACCCGACCTCCATCACCAATGAAGATCTCGTTATCATGAAAAAAACGACCTACGTTTACCGGCAAGGCAAAGACTCGGTGACGATTGTTTTCAAAGACGACAAGGTGCAATCGAAGGAGAGCACATTGTCCAATTAGATCTCGCGCTATCGTGGACTCGACGAACACGCGTGTTCCCGCCGAGTTAGAGCGGAAAATGGATGCGGCAATCGCGCGCTACCCGCATGAGCACCGGCGCAGCGCGGCGATGCCGCTGCTTCACTTATGGCAGGAACACTTCGGTTTCATCAGCGATGACGCCGTAACCTGGATCGCTGCGAAGCTCGGGCTCCAGCCGATCAACATTCTCGAGCTGGTTACCTTTTACCCGATGTTTCGCCAGGAGCCTGCGGGCAAGACGCACATCCGCGTTTGCCGCACGCTCAGCTGCGCAATGGCGGGCGGCTTTCAGTTGATGGAAAATTTATGCGCGGCGACTGGAATTAAGCGCGAACACCAAGGCGAGGGAATGCACAATCCCATTTCGGTTAGCGCCGATGGAAATTACAGCGTCGAGTTCGTTGAGTGCCTTGCCAGCTGCGGCACCGCGCCCGTTTGCATGGTAAACGAGGAGCTGCACGAAAACGTTGGCCCCGATTCCGTGACGGAGCTTTTCCGAAATCAAACCCGACAAACCGGACATCGAACCCCTCCGCACCCCCTGGAGCGTCGGTTGATTTTTAAGAACCTCGGACACGACGATTGGACCACAGACATCGAATGTTATCTGCGTGCTAGCGGTTACGAGCAATTGAAGCAAGCCCTAACGATGTCGCGCGCCGAGATTGTCAACAAAGTCAAAAACTCGGGATTGCGCGGCCGCGGCGGCGCCGGTTTTTCGTGCGGGCTGAAATGGAGCTTCATCAAACCTGACGAAAAACGGCCGGTATATCTGATCTGTAATGCCGACGAGTCCGAGCCGGGCACGTTCAAGGACCGCTACATCATCCACGAGGATCCACATCAGCTATTGGAAGGAATTCTGATCTCCTGCTTCGCATTGAATGCGCGCACAGCCTACATCTATATCAGAGGTGAATTCCCGGAAGGCGCGAAAATCCTCGAACGTGCTATCGAAGAAGCGCGCGAACACAATTTTCTTGGAAAAAACATTCTTGGCTCCGGATTTGACGCCGAAGTTTACATTCATCGCGGGGCGGGCGCTTATATCTGTGGTGAAGAGACCGGCTTGATCGAGTCGCTGGAAGGCAAACGCGGCTATCCACGAATCAAGCCGCCCTATTTCCCAGCCGTGCTGGGTCTCTACATGTGCCCAACGATCGTCAATAATGTGGAGACGCTTTGCCACGTGAAACATATCATCGCCATGGGCGGCGCGGAATATGCCCGGCTAGGCCGGCCCAACAACACCGGCACGAGACTCGTGTGCGTAAGCGGAGACGTACAGCGGCCCGGTTATTTCGAAATTGAAGTCGGCGCCGTGACCATGGGTCAGCTTATTTATGAAATGGCTGGCGGATTAAGACCTGGCCGCAAACTAAAGGCGGTCATACCCGGCGGAAGCTCTGCGAAGGTCCTTCGGGCCGATGAGCGATTCAAACTGAAACAGCACCAGCCGGACGGATCAGCGATCGAACATGAGATGTCCATCGATGAGATCCCGATGGATTTCGATTCGCTCGCCGCCGCGGGTTCGATGGCCGGTTCTGGCGGTGTCATCGTGCTCGACGATTCCCGCGACATGGTTTGGGCGCTCAATAACATCAACGAATTCTATGCCCACGAGAGCTGTGGCCAGTGCACACCCTGCCGGGAAGGTTCTCTTTGGATGAAGAAAATCACCGACCGCATGTTGCGTGGCGGCGGGGTCACAGAAGATCCGAACACACTAAAGACTATTGGCGACAATATCGCCGGGCGCACCATCTGCGCGTTTGGCGAGGCGTGCGCATGGCCAACGCAAAGCTTTGTCCAGAAATTTCCTGAAGAATTCGCCGCTCGCGCGGAGAAGCCGATGCCGCCGCCGCTACCGCCGGAATACACGCCCGAAGAGCTGATTGAAGAGGAAACGATTCCTACAGTTCCCATGGCGCACGATCCCGGGTGGGAAAAAGCTGGAGCGGCGGGCACGATTTAAGCAAAACCTTTTGTGAAAAGATAATGCCAGATCCAGTTCCATCGCCACAACTTGTGAACGTCCAGATTGATGGCGTGTGGCATCAGTTTCCAAAAGGCACGCGCCTAATCGAAGCCTGCGAACAGGCTGGCAGTTACGTGCCGCGCTATTGTTATCACAAAAAGCTCAGCTCACCAGGCAATTGCCGGATGTGCCTGATCGAGATGGGATTTCCAAGACTCGGGCCGGATCGCAAACCAGAGCTTGGCCCTGACAACAAACCGATCATCAACTGGATGCCCCGACCTCAAATTTCCTGCGCGCAGGATGTCGCAGAGGGAATGGGCGTCAGGACCAATTCTTCCCTGGTGAAGGAATGCCAGCGTGGCGTAATGGAATTCCTGCTCATTAATCATCCGCTTGATTGCCCGATCTGCGATCAGGCTGGCGAATGCCGGTTACAGGAGTTCAGCGTCGATTTCGGCACGAGTAAATCGCGTTTTCTCGAAAACAAAGTCAAGAAACCGAAAAACGTCGCGCTCGGGCCGCGTGTTACGCTCGATGATGAACGCTGCATTCTCTGTTCGCGCTGCATTCGTTTTTGCCAGGAGGTCGCGCACGACGATGTGCTTGGATTTGTCGATCGCGGCAGTCACACCCTCCTGACCGCGCATCCCGGCAAGCGCCTGGAAAATAATTATTCGCTTAACACGGTCGATATTTGCCCGGTCGGCGCGCTCACTTCCACCGATTTTCGCTTCAAGATGCGCGTCTGGTTCCTGAAGGAAACGAAAAGCATCTGCACCAGTTGCGCGACGGGCTGCAACAGTATTATCGGCGCGCGCGAGGACGTGATCTACCGGCAGACTCCACGCGAGAACGATCACGTGAACTGCTGCTGGATGTGCGATTACGGACGACTCAACTTCAAATATCTCGAAGCCGAGAACCGTTTGCTCGAACCGCAGATCCTTTTCGAGGGACAACTCGCCTATGCCGACTGGTCTACCGCAATTGCGCAGGCGGCGCTTCAGCTAAAACAGTTCTCCGGTCCGGAAATTGCCATCGTTGCCTCTGGGCGCATGACGAACGAGGAGCTTTGGCTCACCGCACAATTGGCAAAGTCGTTGGGCGCTCAATGGATCGACATCGTCCCCCGCCGCGAGCCCGGTGATGACATCCTGCTAAGCAAAGACCGCAACCCGAATACAAACGGCGCACGACTCATTCTTGGATCGGAATCTGAACCAGGCGCGAACCTGATTGCGATCTCAGAAGCTGTGAAATCAGGAAAAATCAAGGCGCTACTGATTTTGAAGGAAAACGCGATGCATTTGGGCGTACCGGTTGAGCAACTGGCGCAACTCCCCGTGTTGATCATGATGAATGTTTTGTCGAATGAGGCGACCGAAAAAGCGACCGTCGTCCTGCCCGCGTGCGGGTTTGCCGAAAAACGCGGCTCGATGGTCAATGGCAAAGGCCGATTGCAACGATTGAATCGCGCCGTGCGTCCGCCGGGTAACGCGCGCGATGATTGGGAGATTTTG
>JAALOD010000037.1:23573-24814 GCA_013372845.1 Candidatus Udaeobacter sp. | reverse complement strand
TTTCGCTGATAATAGAAGCGATTGGCCACCCAGCCGCGCAATGCCTCCTGTGAAAGGCTGCCTTCGTTCATGGCGACATGGAACGGATGTTTGTCGTGATAAGCGCGCGCCCCGATGGCGCGTAGATTTTCAAGAAAGGTTTCGCGGTCCCAGAGTCCGGTAGTCATATAACGATTTCCAATCCGTCCCGCGCGATCTCGATTCCTGACTGCTTTACATGGGCGCGTTCCCGGGAGCTGGGCATAAGAATCGGGTTTGTATTGTTTATGTGGGTGTAAATCTTCCGCCGCGCCGGCGATTGATGCAAGAAATCGAGGCTGCCGTCGCTGATGGGAAGATGGTTCATCTGTCGCGCGCTGCGGGAGCCCGGCCGAATGGCGGCCAGTTCGCCGTCACTCCAGAATGTTCCATCGAACAAAACAACGTCGGATTCGTGAACGGCATTCCGCAATTCGTCCGTTAGTTCGCCGACACTGGGCGCAAACAGTGCAGTGGCTCCCGACGAGTTGTCCCGAAATTGAAAGGCGATGCTCCTGGGGAGTTCAATCGCTCGAAACGCGACGGTGCCACTCAGCGTTTGAAATTCAGGGCTCGTCTTGCGCCATTCGATTCCGCAGAACCTCGCAAGGATGCCATCGAGCCACGCGAGCCCGGCGCGCGTTTCGTCGGCCATGTAAACGACCAGTGGCAGCTCCTGTTCACGCAGGAGCAATAAACCCAGCGCATGGTCGATGTCGGCATTTGTCAAAAGAACACCTGTAACAGGAGTGTTGCGTGGCGAATCACGGCGCGGCTGCAACCGCGGCATGCTTTCGATTTGCCGGGCCAAATCAGGCGAGGCGTTGATCAGAAACCAGCGGTGAAAACCTTCGGAGTCGCCGCTGATGGCGATGCTCGATTGCGTCTGTGGCGTAATCTTCCCGGTACGCGCAGCCGTACAATTCGCGCAGGCACAGTTCCATTGTGGCAGGCCGCCGCCGGCTGCGCTGCCTAGAATATGGATGCGAATCAACCCGGAGTTTTCGGAGTCAGATAATTACGTTCGATCAAACCGCGCCTGCGTAACAGGTGCACTCGAAAAAGATCGGAACGGTTTTCAGCATCGGTTTGACCCAGCGCTTCTTTGTTCGTCTCATAAGTCCCGTGTTCTCTTAGAGCATATGGGTTCTATGGGTCAAATTATTTTTTGATAAAACTGATGTCGCCACTGCGTTCGATGCGGGCAAGGCGAACCTTGGAAA
>JAALOD010000037.1:0-23473 GCA_013372845.1 Candidatus Udaeobacter sp. | reverse complement strand
GTCTTGTGTGAAAGGGAACGTTTATGCCCAAGCCGGACCATGGCTAGCGTGGCAAGAAACACGATGATGCCGCGCAGCGAGATTTGAACAAAGGTCAAGTTTTTCGGTTCCACGCTTAAGCCGAGCAGGGTTTCAAAAGAGTTCCAAAGTGCATTCATAGCTAAGATTGTATCGCCGCAGAAAGCCTGGTCGAGCGCGTGCCGATCTTAGTACCGCTTGCGCGAGAAACCATCGCGTGGCATAGGACGAACCGCTTGCCCGGTTTGAACCGGCAGAGCACATATAATTTTATGCCGACAGCTCCGCCTCCTTCCCGTGATGTTGCGCTGGAAACGCGCTTCTTTTTGGAGCGCTTTAAAAAAGAGATCATCGCGGTGCTAATCGTAGCGTTGCTCGCTGTCATCGCCTTTACTGGGTACCGTTATTATTCCGATCGACGCGCGGCAGCGGCGGCGGCTTCGTTGGCGAATGCCAAGACTGCTCAGGAATATCAACAGGTGATTGATCGCTACCCAAACAGCCCGGCGGCCGCTGATGCTTACCTGTTACTCGCTGAAGCGCAGCGGAGCGAAAAGAAATTTGCCGAGGCGAACACGACGCTTCAGGCTTTCATCGACAAATTTCCTCAGCACGAGTTCGTGAGCACAGCACGGATGGCGATGGCAGCCAATCTGGAGTCGATGGGTAGAAGTGATGAAGCGCTGGCTGCCTACCAACAGATCGCGACAATTTATCCGAACAGTTTCAACGCGCCGCTGGCGTTGCTGTCGCAGGTGTACATTCTAAAGGGAAAAAATAAGAACGACGAAGCGCGCCGCATCTGCGAGACCATCCTCACGCAATATCGAACGAGCTTTTGGGCCGGCCAGGCGATGCAGGAATTGCGTTTGCTGAAGCCAAGCAGCACTCCAGTGCCGGTCGCGCCACCGGCAGCGACAGTTCCGCCGTTCTTAGCGCCCCGGCGCCAGCACCGGCTCCGCAAGGCGCGCCGGCCCCGCAAAGCGCACCATCGCCAAACAAGCCATAGGCCGCTAGGGCGCGTCACTCCGTGCGCGCCGCCTTCTGCGGGCAGAGGACTGCCCGCCCTACCACATTAACGTTTCGAGAATTGGAAACGTTTGCGCGCGCCGGGTTGCCCGGATTTTTTGCGCTCCTTCATGCGCGGATCCCGGCGAAGCAATCCTTCAGCTTTCAGCGTGCCTCGCAAATTGCCTTCGACCTGAAGAAGAGCACGCGCGATGGCAAGCTGGGCAGCGCCAGCCTGCCCCATGATGCCACCACCGGTCGTGTTAATCGACAAATCATAAGCATTCACCGCCTTGGCAGTTTGAAGCGGTTCGAGCACGACGTTCTGCAAAGGCACAGTTGGGAAATAATCTTCAAAGCTGCGACCATTGATTTCGATCTTGCCGCTACCCTGCGTCATGCGGATGCGCGCGACCGATGTTTTGCGGCGACCTGTGGCAACAAATTCCTCAGTTTCTGGCATAGGATTATTTTCTGGTGAGTTTGACGACCTCGGGCTGTTGCGCGGCATGCGGATGAGAATCACCGCAATAAACTTTCAACTTCCCATAAACATGCCGACCGAGCCGATTGTGCGGAATCATTCCCCGCACGGCGCGCTCGATTAGCAGTTCCGGATGCCGCTCGCGGCGCGCCCGGACATTCTCAGATTTGTGACCGCCCACGTATCCGGAAAAACTCATGTAGGTTTTTTGTTCTTCTTTCTTTCCGGTGAGCCGCACTTTCTCCGCGTTAATGACGATCACAAAGTCGCCTGTATCGACGTGTGGCGTGAAAACTGTCTTCGCTTTCCCGCGTAACAGATTAGCCGCCTTCACGGCTACTTTTCCCAGGACCTGATCCCTGGCGTCGATGACCCACCACTTGCGTGGGACTTCGCTGGCTTTGGCAGAAAACGTTTTCATCACTAAAGAAAAAGGGCACGAAAACTACGAGGAGTGCAAGCGCCTGTCAACCTGTGCGCGCGGAACTGTCTTAGCTTATTTGTAAAATCCCAGTTGGCGGCTGACACAGCCGCCCTACAATTGTAGGCGTTTCTGCGAAACGCCAGTGATACGATGAATACGACAACTGCCAAAACTGCGATCACGCCACGGCGCGACCAGGACTTTCCAGAGTGGTATCAGCAGGTCATCCGCGCGGCGGAGCTGGCCGAGCCTTCGGATGTGCGCGGTTGCATGGTGATTCGACCGTGGGGTTACGGGATTTGGGAAAACATGCAGCGTCAGCTGGACGCCATGTTTCGCGCTACGGGCCATCGCAACGCTTATTTCCCGCTTTTCATTCCGCTGAGTTATTTCGCGAAGGAAGCGGAACACGTTGAAGGATTCGCCAAAGAATGCGCCGTCGTCACGCACACACGACTGGAGGTGGATGCTAATGGAAAGATGAAGCCAGCCAGTCCGTTGACAGAACCGCTTGTGGTGAGGCCAACCTCGGAAACGATCATCGGCGCCAGCTACGCCAGATGGGTCCAATCCTACCGAGACCTGCCAATCCTGATCAATCAATGGGCAAACGTCGTGCGGTGGGAGATGCGGCCACGCCTGTTTTTGCGGACAACTGAATTTCTGTGGCAGGAGGGCCACACTGTTCACGAAACGGAAGCTGAAGCGCGCGAAGAAACGAAACTGATTCTCGATCTTTACGAACGTTTTGTCCGCGATCATCTGGCCGTGCCGGTTTTCACCGGAGAAAAGTCCGAGAGCGAGCGTTTTCCCGGGGCGGTGCAGACGCTCTCGATCGAAGCGATGGTGCAGGATCGCAGGGCGATCCAGGCCGGAACATCGCATTTTCTCGGCCAAAATTTTGCGCGTGCGAGTGGGATCCAGTTTCAAAATCGGCAGGGTAAACAGGAATTTGGCTGGACGACGAGCTGGGGAATGACGACGCGGCTGATTGGCACGCTGATCATGATGCACGGAGATGATGACGGGATCATTTTGCCACCGCGCATTGCGCCCACTCAGGTTGTCATCCTGCCGGTTGCACCCAAAGAAGAGACACGCGCAAAGGTGATCGAGGCTTGCGACAATCTTGCAGCGCGCCTGCGGGACATTCGCTATGCGGATGCTCCCATTGAAGTGACTGTCGACCGGCGCGACCTCGGCGGCGGCGTCAAGAATTGGGAGTGGATAAAAAAGGGCGTGCCGTTGCGTGTCGAGATCGGCCCGCGCGATCTGGAAAAAAACGCCGTCGAAGTCAGCCGGCGCGATCAAGCGGTGAAGGCAAAGGAGTCGATGCCGGTGAACGAGTTCGTCGCGCGCGTGCCCGAGATCCTCGGCTCAATCCAGGATTCGCTATATCAGCGCGCGAAGGAGTTTCGCGATGCAAACACGCGTGTGATCGAATCAAAAAAAGATTTCTACGATTTCTTTACGCCTAAAAACCCGGCGAAGCCGGAGATCCACGGCGGTTTTGCTCTCGCGCATTGGAATGGGTCACGGGAAGTGGAAGAACAAATCAAGAACGACCTCAAAGTCACCATTCGCGTCGTTCCAATGGATGATTCGCCGGAGCCTGGCAAATGTATTTTCACTGGCGAACCCAGTGCGCGGCGGGTTGTTTGGGCGAAATCGTATTGAAGTCCCTGCGGCGCACTGTGACTTGCCAGAGCAGCGGGGAAGTTCTCCCAGTTGACGCGGCGAGCATCGTTGGTTTATTTGCGCGCTGCCGATGGAACTGACACTCTACAGCCGCAAGTGGTGTTCGTGGTGCATCGACGCGAAGGATTATCTCAAGGAGAAGGGATACCGTTTCCAGGAGATTGACGTGGGAAAAGATCGACAAGCGTATGAGCAAATGAAGCAGCTTTCCTCTCAGACGTATGTGCCCACGTTCGTGGCAGGTGATAAAGTTTTGGCCAATTTCGACACCAATCAGCTCGAGAAATTTCTAACCGAGCACCAGATCAATCCGCAGGAAATCAGTTCCTGATGCTATTTGGTTTCTTTCTTACATTTGGCGTAGGCGTGCTCAGCGCGGGTTTGCGCAGCTTTCAAAATTCGTATGCCCAAAAGGCGGGCGCGCTTGGAATTCTCGCTGCCACTTTTCTCGGTGTTTATTTTATCACCGGCAGCTGGATGTGGGGTTTTGTCGGCGCGATGAGCTGGCTCTTTTTGCCGTGGCTGGAAATTCTCACTCGGATTCGCGCGCTTCGGCTTCCAAAGGAAAAACGGCTTCGGCCGAAAAGTCCGCCGTCTTCGGACACGTTCCCAGCGCTCAGTGAAATCACGCGCGAGATCGAGGACGAAGGGTTTGTCCACGTCGGCGACGCCGGCTGGGATTGGGAAGATTATCGCCAGTTTTTCCGATTGTTTTATCGTGAAGAAGATCGAGCCCAGGCTGCGATCTGCCTGAACGAGCAGCGTGATTTCTCGTTTTATTATTTGCGCATTTCGTCGCGCGCCAAAGGCGGCACCGTTTGGACGACGTGGAATTATCCGCTCTCCTATGGGTTGAAACTGACTCCCCTGTTCCGCATTAATCGACAGCGTCCTGACAGATCATTCTGGCAGCTTTATCAAAGCCATCGCGATTTTCTCCGGCGAAACGGCGTGAATCCCGCTGCCATCGATCCGCTTGACGAGGAACAAATTGAGACAGAAATGGAGAACGATCTGCGAGACCAGATCGCGCACAACATTCATAAGGGTGTTCTCAAACAGACGGCAGCAGGGGACGTAAAATATTCCTGGCGCGGGATGTTTTATCTCTGGTGCCAGTTTCTGGTCGACCTGGTGCGGTTGTAGTTCGTTCTGTGTCATTCCGACCAGCTACTTGGTCGGTTTATTTTGCTGGATGACCGCGTCAAGACGTGTTGCAAGTAGCTGGAGCGTGACCTCACACCAAAAGCTTTGGACCACGCTCACGGCCGTTAGAATGTCATTCTGAGCGAAGCGAAGAATCTCGGATCCAAGTCAGAGATGTTTCGCCTCGCTCAACATGACAGGTACTATTCGACGCGCCGACGCAAGGCGGCTTAGTCATGTTCATTTGAACTTGCCTTTCCATCGGCTCGGACGATGATACAAACATGCTAACCGAGCGGCAGAGGAGCATTCTCGATTTTATCCAGCGCGAGCAACGCGAGAAAGGGATCACCCCGAGTACGCGTGAAATCCAAAATCATTTCGGATTTGCCAGTCAGACGTCGGTAATGCAATACATCGCCGCGCTGGAGCGAAAAGGTTTTCTCGATCGGCATGCGCGCAAGGCCCGGGCGTTGATCACTCCAGCCATGAAGGTCAGGATCACCGATGTTCCGATCTACGGGCAAATCCCGGCGGGCATGTCGGCGTTGACCGAGCAGACCGTTGAGGGTCACGTGTCGCTCGATGCGCGCTCCGCCAATGCGCAAAAGAATCGCGGCACATTTGCTTTGCGGGTCCGCGGCGATTCAATGATCGGCGCACACATTGTTGATGGCGACATTGTGATTTTGGAAGACGCCAAAGATGTGCACGACGGCGACATTGTTGCCGCGTTGATCGACGGCGAAACGACATTGAAACGTTATGTCGTCGAACGCGGCCGGCCATATCTCAAGGCGGAAAACCCGCGCTACCCGGATTTGGTTCCGGCTCGCGAACTGAAGATTCAAGGCGTGATGGTATCGCTGGTTCGGAAGCAAGAGCGCAGGAAACGGCCCTGATAAACAAGAGTCGAAACGGGAGAAGCAGGCAATTTCTGAATATTGCTATATTGCTTTACGGTATAAGGGCGCAAAGCATGAAGACGACCGTTGACCTACCAGAGTCCCTGCTGAGGCAGGCAAAGCACAAGGCCTTGCAAAATAACACTAGCTTGCGAGCCCTGATGATTTCTGGATTAAAGAAGGAGCTCGCTTCACCGATGAAGACTGTGGGCGATTCCATCGAACAGATTCGAAATGCCGGGAAGCAGCTTTGGCGTGGCGTCAGAGCGGATCGTTACGTTCGCGAATTGCGCAAGAACTGGAAATAATGCGCGTTTTCTGGGACACGAATCTGTTCGTGTATTTATGGGAAGGATCGGTCCGCACCCGCCAGGTGGAAGCGCTGATAAACTGGCAACACCAGCATGAAGCCGAACTGGTCACATCAACTTTAACTATCGGCGAGCTATTGGTTCATCCCCTGCCGCAAAACCGTGAAGACCTGGCTGATTGTCCCGATATTCTGTGCCGCGAGTTAGCGCCATTCGTGCGCTGGCAGATGTAGAGATCGGCAGGATATAGTTCAAAAGTCCGAACCCCCCGAGACAGCGATCTGGTGTAAAATGTTCACTTGAACATATAATTAGTTACTGCCATTTTCTGTGATGGCTATGAGCGGGAAGATTATCGATCTGCGCAACCTTCTTGCGATTCGTTTCCCACAGGCCCCCATGCCGGTAGGAACGCGTTTAGTCACGGGTTTAGCTTTCTTCGATCAACCTGTTGGGGGCGGTTTGCCCAAAGGAGCGATCACCGAATTAATCAGCCCACGCCGAAGTGCGGGGAGCGCATCGCTCGTTCACGCCTTCATCCGTGGCGCATATCGCGATAAGTATTTCGTCGCACTAATTGATGGACGTGATTCGTTCGATCCATGCGCCCTGGCCAATTCCATTCTGCATCAGCTGCTTTGGGTGCGTTGCATTAAAGCCCTGGAAGCAGTCAAAGCGGCGGATCTGCTCTTGCGAGATGGCAACTTTCCGCTGGTGATTGTCGATCTGATTCTCAATTCTGCGGAAGAATTGCGCAAAATTCCGCAAACAACCTGGTATCGCTTGCAACGACTGGTCGAATCGGTGCCCACGGCCTGTCTGGTCCTCACCCGGTATGAAATGGTCAGCAGCGCGCAGTTGAAACTTGTTCTCGAAAATTCATGGAACCTGGAAACTTTGGAAAAGCATGATGCAATTTCTCAATTGCGGATCGTGGTAAAACGATCGCATCTCAAATCAGTGGCCCCTCCTTCGGTCGCCGCGGCGACTTACGGCGCGGCAAGCAATGGTTAGTGGTGAATTAATCGATGTTTGCGACGATTTATTTGCCGAACTTTTATTTGCAGGCTGCTATGCGGCATCAGCCTGGACTTTGCGCAAAACCGGTAGCCTTAATCGAGGAACAGGAAAAGAAGCCTGTAATCGTTCAACTGAACGACGTCGCAGAAAAGGCGGGGATCGACAAAGGAATGACTCCTAGTCAGGCTCTGGCGCGATCTTTGCAGATCGTAATCAAAGTGCGAGCTCGTCAGCAGGAGAAATCGATCCAGAAAATTTTGCTTCACTACGCGTTTACGCTCAGCCCATTTGTTGAAGCAACCGCACCCGGCATCTGCACAGTTCAATTTACGAAGTGGCATCGGCATCCTGCCGATAATCAATTGGCTCGCCACGGGGAGTCCGTCCCGCCGTACGGCGGGCGGACTGGAAGCCAAAGCTACCAGAACGTGTTGCGCGTTATCGAGCAATTGACCGAATGTGAAATCCGGGCTCAAGCGGGGATTGCTGTTACCCCGGATACCAGTTTTCTCGCAGCACATCTGGCGCGACCGGTTCTGCATATCGAGAAGGTGAAAGAATTTCTTGCTCCCTTGCCCATAGAAACGCTTGCCATGACCGGCACAACATAAATTGGAGAGCGGAGCCCTGCGACGCCGGACGCGGGAGGACCACAGGAGTTCGCCACCCCAAAATTTAGAACGGCCACTCGCGTGTTCGATCAGTGGTTCTTCTTTGGTTTCCCGGTTGTTTCGGTTTGCTTTACAACAAATGATTTCACGCGGGCGTACTCTTTCTGAACCCCATTGGCGAAATCGTGTGGCCCATACTCGAATAGCACAACAAAGCAAAAGGTTAGGACGATAAACAGCACAAACCAGAAAAGGCCGCGCAGGAGCGCCATGGAAACAGGCTAACGTGCGCAGACCTCGCGATCAATACCGGCGCGACGGAACGACAACATCTTGAATGGAATGGCGAAACTGCCAAGCTATTTGGCCATGCACGTGCCGCTTCTCGATCTTGGCGAACAATATCGCGCCTTGGGCGATTCAATTCGCGAGGCGATCAATGACGTCCTGGCCAGCGGCCGTTTCATCCTTGGTCCAAAAGTGGCGGCGTTCGAGAAGGCGATGCGCGCTTATTGTAATACGCCGCACGCCGTCGGTGTTTCGTCGGGAACCGACGCTTTGCTGGCCATTTTAATGGCGCTTGGAATCGAGCGTGGCGATGCTGTTATCACGACGCCCTACACTTTTTTTGCTACCGCAGGATGCGTTGCGCGCATTGGCGCGAGACCGCTTTTTGCCGACATAGATGCTGAGACATACAACATTCGGCCATCCGCGATTCAGGAGTGCATCGAGAAAAATTGTCGGATGAATTCAAATGGCGAATGGACAACCAAGAATGGAGAGAAAGTTCGCGCCATCGTCCCAGTCCATTTGTTTGGTCTATGCTGCGAGATGGAGGCGCTCCGTGAAATTACGCAGCGCTACCGGCTTGTTCTGATCGAAGACGCCGCGCAGGCGATTGGAGCCGAATTTTCATTCGGTGAAAGAATTGCCAAAGCTGGAACCATGGGTGAAGTCGGCTTTTTTAGCTTTTATCCTTCGAAAAATCTCGGGGCTGCTGGTGATGCGGGGATGATTGTTTGCGGCGATGAAGAGCTGGCACAAAAGCTACGCACTTTCAGAGAACACGGAATGGAACCGCGCTATTTCCATCACGTCATTGGAGGTAATTTTCGCCTGGACGAAATACAGGCGGCAATACTCGCAGTTAAATTTCCATATCTGGAAAAGTGGGCCGCCGCGCGGCGCGCCGCCGCGGATTTTTACAGCTCGGAATTCGTGCGCGTTGGGTTGACTGAAAGGATCGCCACACCCTGCGAACCTTATCGAAATCGTGGCGTAACGAATCATCACGTTTATCATCAATATGTCATTCGCACACCGATGCGCGACGCTTTGCGCGAGCACCTGACCAAATGCGAAGTCGAGACGGCGATTTACTATCCGCTCGGGCTCCATGAGCAAAAATGCTTTGCCTATCTTGGCTGCAAGAAAGGTGATTTTCCCGAGGCTGAACGCGCGGCTCGCGAAACGCTCGCGCTACCCATTTATCCTGAGATTTCGCGTGAAGCGCAGCGATACGTGATCGATAGCATCGCGGAGTTTTATAACTGACGGTGCCTCTATCATTCCGAGCGAAATCGAGGAAGCTCTTTTGATCAATGACGAATGATCGGGTATTCGTCATTCGAATTTCGTCATTTAAGAGACACCTCGTGGTCGCGGTGTGACCACTTGCAACCCGCTCTGCACGAGCCTATATCAATCGCCGCATTTAACGGGTAGGTACCGAAGTGGCCAAACGGGGCAGACTGTAAATCTGCTGGCTTTACGCCTTCGCTGGTTCGAATCCAGCCCTGCCCAAATTTTCTTCAAAACGTTGATGCCGTTGTAGTCGCCTCGCTGCGTCGAAGCGTTTTAGCACAACTACGAGTGCGTACGGCGCCACCCCGCCACGGCGAACAAGCTTTGCCGTGGTTACAAAGCAGCCGGACCAGTGCGAAAGCCTAGTAGCCTCTTCGCTGGCCACCTTCGCGACGGCCACCGTATCCACCACCGCCGTAACCGCGTCCGCCACCACCGGGCGGTCTCGGTTCCCGTGGGCGAGCCTCGTTCACGGTCAATGGCCGGCCTTCAATCGTTTGGCCATTGAATTTCGAGATGGCGTTTTGAGCGTCCTCTTCGGAACCCATGGTGATAAACGCAAAGCCACGCGATTTGCCGGTGAATTTGTCTTGCATGAGGGTAACTTCCTGCACAGTACCGGCCTGTGAGAAAAGCTCCTGCAGTTCGTTTTCCGTCGTGTTGAAGGAAAGATTGCCTATGTATAGTTTAGTTCCCATCGTCGAGTTTATTCTTGGAAAGGCCGCCAGGTCACTGTTCCCGCTTATCGGATTTCAAATCGCCACTGAATAAACTCAACTGACAATCCACCAACTTCCGGGCTTCCGTTTCCGATTTGGCTCATTTGTAAAATGCTTCCCGAAGGAAAGCAATAGAAAATAACGTAACAAATTTTGCCTCTTACATGGCCCAATTAGGTAGTACGACCGGAGAAAAGACCCCTGAGCGGGTGGCAATCATGGCTGCAGGAGTGGTCAGCCCGTTGGGGTTTGGACTGGCGGAAACGCTCGATTCGCTGCGTGATGCGCGGGATTGCGTCACCGCGGTAACACGATTTTCGGTAGCGGAATGTCGTTGCAAAACCGCCGGTCAAATCTCCGATGAACGCTTGCTCGCTGGCCTGAACAAAAGGCTCCGCGCCAAACGCTTGCATCGAGCGTCGCAGATGATGATTCATGCGTTAACGGAAGCCATGGCACAAGCGCCTCAGTTTGAGCCTGAGTTGATGGTAATCGGAACAACGAGTGGCGGCATGTCTTATGGGGAACAATATTACCGCTCGCTGTATCGATCAGGGGATCTGCGACACGCGCCGACGTGGATCGCCAATTACCCGGCACAAAAGCCGGTAATCGATGCGCAGAAGGAGGTTCTCAGGGTGCCTGTACCATGTCAGGTAATTGCGAACGCGTGCGCTTCGGGGACAAATGCAATTGGTCATGCGTTCGAATGCGTCCGATCGGGGCGCTATCAGCGCGTATTGACCGGAGGGTATGACGCTCTTTCGGAACTGGTCTTCACGGGCTTTGATTCACTTCAAGCCTCGACGCCGGAGAAATGCCGCCCGTTTGATCGACATCGCACCGGAATGGTGCTGGGCGAAGGCGCCGCCGTTCTCGCGCTGGAAAATCTCGAGCTAGCTCGAAAGCGTGACGCGCCTGTCCTGGCAGAAATTATCGGCTACGGGATTTCCACGGATAATTTTCACATCACGCAGCCGGATCCTTCCGGTCTCGGACCGCGGCAGGCGATGGAGCGAGCTCTTCACAGTGCGCAAATTTCTGCAAGCGAAGTCGATTACATCAACGCACACGGGACAGCCACGATATTCAATGACGCAGCCGAGGGGAAGGCGATCAGTGCGCTGTTTAATGGCGTTCCGGTGAGTTCGACCAAGAGCATGATGGGTCATTCATTGGGAGCCGCTGGCGCAGTGGAGGCTATTTTCTGTTTGCTGGCGCTCAAGGATCAATTTCTTCCTCCCAACATCAATTTTGGCGCTTTAGATGACGGCCTTGATCTAAACGTTGTGGCGAACGAGTCGCGACCGGCTGTTGTGGGTACGGCGCTTTCGAATTCATTTGGCTTTGGCGGCACGAATGCTTCGATTCTGATGCGTAGAGTTGGAGCATGAGTTTGGCGATCGCCGGAATGGGGTGGGTGACCCCTCTTGGAAATGGCGTTGATCCGGTATGGGACCGGCTGCTTCATGGCGACGAGGCGTCTGCGACAGCAATTTCCGAACGGGTTGGGGACCGATCTTACAGCGCGTTCCGCGTACCCGAGTCGGCGCTGACGGGTTTGGCGCATCCGCGTCTTCGCCGGGCCAGCGTGATTTCGCGATTCGCCGCAGCAGCAGGTCTGGAGGCGTTGAAGGCTGCCGGGGTAAAGGCGGATTCGCAAAACGCGGGGCGAATTGCGCTCATCTTCGCGATCTCCAACGGAGGCGTCATTTACACCAAACGTTTCTATCGCGATGTCGTCGAGATGGGTGCGCAGTCGGCCAGTCCCCTCTTGTTTCCGGAAACGGTTTTTAATGCGCCGGCGAGCCATCTCGCGGCAATTCTGGGTGTTACCGGGACCACTTACACTGTGGTTGGCGACGGAGCGGTGGGCCTCCTGGCAATAAAAATGGCCGAGGACGTGATGACGAATGAGGCTCTCGATTATTGCCTGGTCGTGGGGACGGAAGAAGTCGATTGGTTGTTGTGTGACGCGTACTGGCGATGGCGTTTGCTTCGTTCCGCGCCTCCGATCGAGCCATTCAGTAAACAAAAGCGAGGAATGATTTTGAGCGAAGGCGCAGGAGCAATCGTGGTCGCACGAGAAGGGCCGGTTACAATTGAAGACGCTCACCCGGGCGGCTGCTACGGAAAGCGAGCGGAAGCGGAGGAAATTTTGAAGAGAATGCTGCGTGACCTCAGGCAAACCGAAATCGACTTTGTGATCTCAAGCGCTAACGGCACGTTCATCGATCAAGCGGAGCAGGTAGCGTTGGAGCAGGTGATTCCGGATGCAATTGCTTACACGGCAAAGCCAGCCCTGGGCGAAAGCGTAGGCGCTTCGGGGTTGTGGCAAGTCATCGTGGGAGCCCAGGCCTTGCTTCACAGGGAGCTTCCACCTGTGCTTCACGCCGACCTCGCCATTTCGTTGCGGCTTTCGCGTTCGCGCATGTCCGTGGCTGGAGCGCGCCGTGCAATCGTCTTAAGCTCTGGAGTCAATCAGCAAATTGCAGGTTTGCGCCTGGCAATCACGTGATGTTGTAGATGTTGGTGTTTTTTTTGGTCGCAATTCAGTCCCGGATCAAACGCGCCTCGGTAAACATCGCATTACCCTAGCGGTACGAGTTTCCAGTTGATTGCTCCATCCGCAACCTGCAGCCATGCCACGCTTGGGGGTGCGCCCTGGTTCGGTCGCGTCACGCAACCCGGATTTAGAAACAGCACGCTCCCGCGTCTTTCATTTCGCGGAACGTGCGTGTGCCCGTGCAGGACAAAATCAACGTCATCCGGCAAATGGTCAGGCGGTATATGTTGGAGACGGAATTTCAATCCGCCTCGCGCAAGATCGACAACGAGCGGCCAATCAAAGTTACTATCGCAATTGCCTCGCACCACGGTTACGCGAGGCCCAATCCCGCGGAGCTCGTCGAGAATGGTCTCCGTGCAAACATCACCCAGGTGCCAGATTTCGTCAGCATTTTTGGCGATTTCTCTAACCGTTTCTGGCAAACGATTGTGGGTGTCGGCCAGAACGAAAATATGCAAGGTGTCCTTCGATTTCTCAAGCGTTGGCATAGCGCAAAGTTATCTTTACACACTGTTACGTGCCGCACGTTCCGGCCGCATGTTTCCATGCATGCGTTGATTTGCGCGACAGCGGATGTTACGTAGCCTCGCCCGCTCTGCCATGAGTCAGAACTACAAAAATACTCTCAATTTGCCGCGCACGGAGTTTCCGATGAAGGCAAACCTCGCCGCGCGCGAACCGGAAATGCTCCGAGTGTGGGAGGAGACCCGACTCTACCAACAAATCCAGAAGTCGCGAGAGGGTAGGGAATTATTTGTCCTGCATGATGGGCCGCCGTTCGCCAACGGAGACGTGCACATGGGAACTGCGCTCAACAAAATTCTTAAAGATTTCGTGGTCAAATCGCAGACCATGTTGGGCAAACGCGCGCCGTACGTACCGGGCTGGGATTGTCATGGCCTGCCCATCGAATACAAGGTGGTAAAGGAATCACGCGGCCTTTCTCCGCTTGAGATTCGCAAAAGATCGGAAGCGTTTGCGCGAAAGTTCGTCAATATCCAGCGCGAGCAATTCAAAAGGCTCGGCGTCTTCGGCGATTGGCAGCATCCGTATCTGACGATGGATCCCAAATATGAGGCAGAAATCCTGCGCGCTTTCGCTGTATTTGTTGAGGAAGGTCTCGTTTATCAGTCGAAAAAGCCGGTTTTTTGGAGCACAGGCGCGCAAACCGCGCTGGCCGAAGCTGAAGTAGAATACCAGGACCGCGACGATACCGCGGTTTATGCGCGGTTCCCGCTTCCTCCGGACCAAGTTGCGAAAACCGGTTTGCCAACTGATAAGCCAGTCAGCGTCGCGATCTGGACAACAACACCATGGACATTGCCCGCAAATCTCGCGATCGCAGTGGATCCGAACACCGAATATGAAATTTTGAGCAATCGGGACGAGCGAGTGATTGTTGCTCGCAAGCTTCGCGATCAATTCATTCACCAAACTGGTTTTGTTGCCCCGGAAGAATCGACTTTTCGTGTTGGCAAACAGCTGGTCGGACTTGAGGCGCAACATCCATTTCTCGACCGAAAATCAACCATACTCGCTGCCGATTTCGTAACCATGGATACCGGCACAGGCCTGGTGCACATCGCGCCCGGCCATGGCGAGGACGATTACTGGTTAGGCAGGGCCAACGGTTTGGAAATTCTTTCGCCTGTCGATGATCACGGGCGTTTTACCGATGAAGCCGGTTTGCCAAATCTCACTGGGAAATATGTGTTTGATGCCAACACGGACATCATCAATTTGCTGCGAGAGCGGAGGATGTTGCTTGGTCAACAGAACTTTCATCATTCCTACCCGTACTGTTGGCGTTCGAAAACGCCGATTATTTTTCGGAATGTCGAGCAGTTCTTTATTCGGATCGATGAGCTCCGTGGCAGGGCGCTAAGTGCAATTCACAACGAAGTAAAATGGATTCCAGGGTGGGGCGAAAATCGTATCGCGGGCACAGTTGAATCTCGCCCCGACTGGGTGATCTCGCGCCAACGTAGCTGGGGTATGCGCTGCCAGTTTTCTATTCGAAGGACGGAGAAGCCATTCTCGATGCAAAAATTATCCGCAAGCTCGCAGATCTGGTTGCAGAGCGGGGTTCAAATATTTGGTTCGAATTGAACGACGCCGATCTTGCCAAACAACTTGGTCTTCCGCCCGAACAACAAAACGCAACGATACAATCGATGTTTGGATCGACAGCGGTGTCTCGCACAAGGCGGTCTGCGCGCTGCATCCAGAGCTGCGCGATCCGGCCGACATGTACCTGGAAGCGACCGACCAGCATCGCGGCTGGTTTCAATCGTCCTTGATGACCAGTATCGCACTGAACAATCGCGCACCGTACAAGACTTGCGTTACGCACGGATTCGTTGTCGACCTGGACGGGAAGAAAATTTCCAAATCCAGCGCTTACGAGAAGCCGGTGGACGCCGGCCATTTTGTAAATGAACACGGCGCGGACCTCGTTCGCTTGTGGGCAAGCAGCATCGATTACACGGCTGACGTACCGTTTTCCGAGGAAATTTTCACGCGCCTGGCAGACACCTATCGCCGGATTCGAAACACGCTGCGCATTTTGCTCGGAAACCTTTACGATTTCACCGCTCACCCTACCCTCTCCCCCTCAACGGGACAGGCGGAAAACCTAACGGTGCCCGCCAATAATCGCCTCTCCCCTGGCAGGGGAGAGGATACAGGTGAGGGGTCGATAGCGATGACCCTCGTCGATCGCTGGATTTTGGAGCGTTTGAACGACGTAATTACTGATTGCCGATCGGCGTACGAAGCGTTCGAGTTTCACAAGGTTTATCACGCTGTTAACCAGTTTTGCGCCGTCGATCTGAGCAGCCTCTATATCGACATCACGAAGGACCGGATGTATTGCGACGCCGCAGACTCGCCCCGGCGTCGCGGAACACAAATGGTCATGCATGAAATTTTCGGCGCACTGAGCCGATTGCTCGCGCCGGTCCTTGCATTTACTGCCGAGGAATCGTGGCGGTATTCAGCGCTGGGCGGTTCGGTCCATCTACAAGAATTTCCCCCATTCGAACATCGAGGGCACGAAGCGAGCGATCAGGTCGCAGAGCTCCTGAAATTGCGCGGCGTCATCGGTCAGGCGATCGAGCATGCGCGACAGCAGAAGCTGATCGGGAATGCTCTCGAGGCAGCGGTTGTTTTACATTCAAACGCCGATGTCACGACGAAAATCAGCAAGGAAGAGCTGGAGGAATTTTTCATTCTGAGTGATCTGACGATTCGCCAGGGAACCGAAGCGAGCGCGTCCGTCACCAAAACAGCATACAAAAAATGCGCCCGTTGCTGGCGTCACCGGCCAGCTGTTGGCACAAGCAAAGAGCATCCCGATTTGTGCGATCGGTGCGAAAGCGTTGTTAGCGCTCTTTCAGAGAAAGCGCGATGATCCGGTTCTGTCATTCCGAGCGTAGTGGAGCGAAAGCGCAACGGAGTCGAGGAATCTCACAAACAGAAATCCACTTAGAGATGTCTCGACTTGGCTCGATGACATCAAAGACTGAAACGCGTGAAGTATATTCTTTTTATCTCGCTTCCGCTCTACGCACTGGATCAGTTGACCAAACAGATGGTTCTGCGGTTTATCAGCCCTGATGAGCCGCGTTCTGGTAAGCCGATTTCTTCAGTCTGGTTAGCGTGACGAACACGGGCGCAGCGTTTGGATCCTTAGAGGCAACAATACCTTTTCATCGCTATTTCGTCTGTTGCCCTTGTGGTGTTTGGGTCTCCTCTTACGGGCGCGACGCGTGATCATTGGCGTGATCTTTCGCTGGCACTTCTTCTTGCGGGGATTCTGGGAAATCTTACTGATCGCCTTCTTTATGGGCACGTGATTGATTTTCTTCTTTTCGATTTGCACGTCCCGTACGCGCATCCCTGGCCGGCATTTAATGTCGCTGACTCCTGCATCTCGATTGCGGTGGTGTTGTTCATTATACATTCGTTTTGGAAGCAGAAGGCCGCCCCGAAAACAGCATTGCTGTAGTCGTCGCGCTGTGCCCGACGCAAGCATGCCGGGGTCTTGGTGCGCGTTGCGCTTCGCTCAGCAAAGCGGCTACAGTGGTCTTGTGAAACCTTCGCCAATGGAAGAGACGGCGCGCAAAGTCGCTGCGCGCTTGCGCGAAGACGGTCACATCGCATACTTCGCCGGCGGTTGTGTGCGCGACATGGTTCGCGGCTTGGCTCCAAAGGATTACGACATCGCCACCGACGCGCGACCGGAAGTGGTGCAGAGACTTTTTCCACGAACTTATGCGGTCGGTGCGCACTTTGGTGTGATCGTCGTTCTGGAAAACGATTTCCAATTCGAGGTGGCAACATTTCGGTCCGACGAGGCTTACATTGACGGACGGCACCCGACCGCAGTTCACTTTTCATCGCCGGAAGAGGATGCCCGGCGCCGGGATTTCACGATAAACGGAATGTTTTACGACCCGGTTGCAGAAGAAGAGATTGATTTCGTCGGTGGGCGCGCCGATATCGCGGCAAAATTGGTCCGCGCCATCGGTGACCCCGCGCAGCGTTTCGCCGAAGATCGGTTGCGAATGCTGCGTGCAGTACGGTTCGCGACGGTAATTGATTACCAGATCGACCCAGAAACCTGGGACGCTCTGGTAGCTAATGTTGCCTCAATCCATGAGATCAGCGCGGAACGAATCCGCGATGAGTTGGTGCGGATTTTTCTGTCACCGAACCGAGGGCGTGGCTGGGACTTGCTCGATGCAAGCGGACTGATGCGCGCCATTCTGCCCGAGATTGAGGCAATGAAAGGGTGCGAACAACCCGAGCAATTTCATCCTGAAGGTGACGTGTTCAAGCACACACGATTAATGCTGGATTTTTTGCCGAAGAAAGTTTCTGTGCCGCTCGTTTTCGCGGTTTTGTTTCATGACGTCGCCAAGCCGCGTACTGCAACCGTGGACGAAACGGGGCGAATTCGTTTCAGCGGGCATGATCGTCTCGGCGCTGAGATGACCGAAGAAATCATGCGCCGTTTGCGATTTTCCGGCGCTGAAATCGAGGCCACGGTTGAGATGGTGCGGCAGCACATGGTTTTTAAGGACGCGCCCAAGATGCGGGTGGCGAAATTGAAGCGCTTCATGGCGCGGCCAACCTTTGAGGATGAGCTCGAGCTGCATCGGGTTGATTGCCAGGGCAGCCATCGCATGCTCGATAACTACGAATTTCTTCTTCGTAAACGCGAAGAGTTTGCTAACGAACCAATTATTCCGCCGCCGTTCGTAACAGGGGATGATCTGATCGCTCTCGGTTTAAGACCGGGCCCGAAGTTCGGCGAGATTCTTGAAGCGGTCGAGACGCGCCAGCTCGAAGGAAGGTTGCGTACTCGGGAGGAAGCGCTCGAGTGGGTGAAACGCGAATACTCGTTAGAGGATAAACATTAACATCGAATGAGAATTCTGATGATTAGCGCCGAAGGGCCGCCACTGCAGCGAACAGCGGCCCTGATCGATGTGATGGACGCACTGCCGGCTGCCCTGCGCGCCCGAGGGCACGATGTCTGTGTGGCTCTTCCGTTCTACCGGGAGATTCGAGAGAACCTCGCATTCAAGACAAAGAACACCGGGATCGCTGTCGATGTGCAGGTGGGCGACAAAGTTTATCCTGCCCGATACCTCGAGGGGCGAAGTGCCAGTGGCGTGCAGTTGTTTCTGGTTTGCTGCGATGAATTTTTTAATCGCGACGGAATTTACGGCGAACGGGGCAAACCCTACGAGGATAACGCCTCGCGATTTATCTTTTTTTGCAAGGCGGCGCTGGAATTATCTCGCCGACTAACGCCGCAATTACAAATTCTGCACGTGCACGATTGGCCGGCGGCGCTCGTGCCGGTGTTCGTGTACGCGCAGGGCCTGCCGTTCAAAACTGTGTTGACCATTCATCATGTCGCTGATCAAGGCAGTTTTTGGGGACTCGATTTCGGGCTTACCAATTTGCCGGAGCGATTTTTTACCCTGCATGGAGTCGAATTCTTCGGACGACTGAATTTTCTGAAGGGCGGAATTCTGTACGCCGATAAGATCACAACGGTTAGCGAACATTACCGGCGCGAAATTCTGACGCCATCTGGCGGCCACGGGCTCGATGGGGTATTGCGCGAAAATGTGCATCGCCTAAGCGCCATTTTAGATGGCGCAGATTACAAGGTTTGGAATCCAGCGTCGGATCGTTTCTTACCAGCACGCTATGATGAAAAAAGGCTTCGTGGAAAACAGGTTTGCCGCGATGCCTTGCTAAAGGAGATGAAACTCGCATCCGGGCCGCGGGGTCCGGTCTTCGGCATGGTGACTCGTGTCGTTCAGGAAAAAGGTTTCGAGATTCTGGTGCCGCTCCTCGATCGACTCTTATGGGATGATGTGCGCTTGATCATACTCGGGGAAGGCGATCCCGCGTACGAAACTTCCCTCGCGGTTGCAGCCAGAAAATTCCCGACGCGGTTTGCATATCAAAAAGATTACGACGCGAAACTGGCGCACTTGATCGAGGCGGGGATGGACGTCAGCCTGATTCCGTCGCGGTTCGAGCCGGCTGGTTTGAGCGCGATGTATAACTTAAAGTACGGCGCTCTCCCAGTCGCGCGCGCGACAGGCGGAATTCACGAGATCATCGAGGATTACGATCCGACTTCAGATAGCGGTTACGGCTTTCTCTGCTACGAATATTCAAGCGACGCCTTCTGGGACGCGATTAAGCGAGCGCGGCAAATCTTTGGCGACCGGAATCTCTGGACCAAGCTGATGAAGCGGGCGATGGCACGCAATTTTTCCTGGGACGTATCTGCGCGGCGCTACGAAGTCCTGTATAGAGAACTTATTGGAGCGTCCGAGGAAGCAGCAGCGTAGCTGGCGCGGCGTCGGGCACCGGTCAAGCTTTCCGCTTGTCAAACCGATTCATCTGTGGAAGTTTGGGCCGCTTTTTCTCCGACACATGGCTTACGCAATTATTAAAACCGGTGGCAGACAGTTTCACGTCGCGGAAGGCGATACGATCGATGTCGATCTTCTGGATGTCGATCCTGGCAAGACCGCGACCTTCGGCGAGGTGTTGATGTTTGCCGATGGAAAAGACGTGACGCACGGGAGCCCGCTTATATCCGGAGCGAAAGTCACGGCTGAAGTTCTGGAACAACGCAAGGACAAAAAAGTCGTCGCGTTCAAGTACAAGCGGCGCAAGGGCTATCACCGGACGGTTGGGCATCGCCGCAAATTGACGCGCGTAAAGATCAAGAGCATCAGTGTAGGAGAGAAAAAATCCGCCGCGAAGGAAACCGACGAATAAAAACGGATAGCGGACTATCAACCATTAACTCTCAACCAACGACTTTCTTCGATGGCTCACAAAAAAGGACAAGGCAGCGTTAAGAATGGCCGGGACAGCGTCAGCAAACGGCTGGGTGTCAAAAAGTTCGGCAGCGAAAGGGTCGTCGCCGGAAACATTATTGTGCGTCAGCGGGGGACAAAATTTCTGCCTGGAAGAAATGTTGGGCTCGGCCGGGACTACACGATTTTTGCGCTAGTCGATGGAAGCGTGCGCTTCGATCGTTCCGGGCGCCGGGTAAATGTCGATCCGTTGGTGACCGCAGATTAGCCCGGTCGATTTCTGCTTTCCAGCTTCGAGCCGTCTGCGCTATAAACGGTTTTTCCCCTATGCGATACAACACGTTTATCCTTTTTGGTGCGCCGGGTAGCGGCAAAGGCACTCAGGGCAAAACGCTCGGGACAATACCGCGCTATTATCATTGCGCCTGCGGCGATGTATTCCGCTCCATCGACACACGCACGAAAGTCGGCAAAGCGTTCCTCGAATACTCGAGCAAAGGTCAGTTAGTTCCGGACGATATCACAGTTGAGCTTTGGCGAGAGGCGATCGATGCGGCTGTGGAAGCGCACAAATTTAAGCCGGACATCGACACGCTGGTGTTGGACGGTATTCCGCGGAATGTTGGGCAGGCCGAGATCATGGAGGAAATGATCGACGTAAAAAAAGTGTTTCATCTCGCCTGTCCAAGTCGCGAGACGCTTTTTTATCGGCTCAAGAAGCGCGCCCTCAAAGACAACCGCCTCGACGATGCAAACGAGCAGGTTATCCAGCGACGCCTGGACATTTACGAAAAGGAATCGAAGCCAGTACTTTCTTATTATTCGAAAGAGCTGGTGACCGTGGTTGACGCGACTCAGCCGCCCGCCAAAGTTCTGCTCGATATTCTAAAGAGCGTGAACGGCGTGTATGAGCCAGCAGCAGTTTGAAAATTTCACAGCATCCAGCCTGTACTGTGAAAAGTGCAAAGCCGCTATGCCCGTGCGGGAGCGGTTGCTTTTAGTCTTACCCGACAAGGAGATTTTCGATTATCTCTGCACTGGCTGCGGATCGTCCGTAGGTCGCCGCGAGATCACAGCCGGTGAAAAATTGATGGCGCAAGCGATGGCCGGACGGCGTCGACGTCGGTCCACCACAGTGCATCAACTCACGCCGTAATCGGCATGCGCATCGTTTTTATCGGCGCTGGCGAAATTGGCGTGCCGACGCTGCAAGCTTTGCTGAAGTCGGAGCACGAAGTCGTCGGCGTTGTGACCCAACCCGACAAACCAGTCGGGCGCTCTCAATTGATCGAGCCACCGCCGATTAAGAACGCACTCTCCGGAACGAATATACCGGTTTTGCAACCGGCTCGGATCAAAGATCGACAAGCGATTGAAGAAATTCGCGCGTTAAGGCCGGATGTGATCGTCGTCATGGCTTATGGGCAAATCTTGCCACGTGGCGTTCTCGAAATTCCAGAGATTGGCTGCTTGAACCTGCACGCATCACTTCTGCCCCGCTGGCGGGGCGCGGCGCCCATCCAGGCAGCGATCGCAGCGGGCGATCGTGAAATCGGTATCACGGTGATGTACATGGATGAAGGACTCGATACAGGCGACATCTTATTGCAGCGCACCATCGACATTTTGCCCGCTGACACGGGGGGAGCGTTGCATGATCGACTGGCAGGGGTTGCGCCTGAAACGCTACTCGAGTCTTTGGATTTGCTTGCCAAAGGAAAAGCGCCGCGCACTCCGCAGGACAACGCGGTTGCGACTTACGCCCCGAAGCTGAAACGGGAAGACGGCAAAATTGATTGGTCGGATCCAGCTGACGCGATTGAAAGAAAAATTCGCGCATTCGATCCATGGCCTGGCGCGTTTATGACTGTCTCAACAAACGGCACGCGCAATCTCAAGATTTTTTCGGCAACGATTATCGATCTTCGAGGGAAGCCCGGGAAAATTCTGCGCAGCGAGGCTGAACTGGTGGTCGCGGCCGGTGAAGGTGCGTTATCGCTCGGAGAAGTGCAGCTGGAGGGAAAGCGACGAATGAGCGCGATGGAATTTTGCGCGGACACCATTGTCACTAATCCCGCAGCAGGTATCTGACGAAGAACGAGATTCCACAAGACCTGATGATCGACGTACCGTCTCCGGCTCGGGATGACGGTGCGTTTAGGCTTTCCAAGATCGATATCTTCTGTTGATCATTGTGAGTCACTGATGCAAACCGAGCAACCAGCATATAAACGCATCGTTCTCAAACTAAGCGGTGAGGCGGTGCAAGAACGCGGAGGACGCGACAACATTTCGCCAACAGTCGTGCGTGAGATTGCTGAACGGATAAAAGAAGTCCGCGATCTCGAGTGCAGGTATCAATCGTCATTGGAGGCGGAAACATCTGGCGCGGTGTCTCGGCGTCGCATCGCGGCATGGATCGAACTACCGCAGACTACATGGGTATGCTTGCTACCGTGATTAACGCACTGGCGTTACGCAGCACACTTGATCAAATGGGTATCGAGACGCGTGTCCAGTCGGCAATCGACATGAGAAATGTGGCGGAGCCGTTCATCCTGGGACGCGCCATTCGGCACCTTGAACTCGGTCGTATTGTCATTTTTGCTGCCGGCACCGGCAACCCATACTTTTCTACCGACACGACAGCAGCTTTGCGAGCGAGCGAGATTCGGGCCGATGTGATCCTGAAAGCGACGAAGGTTGACGGTGTCTATGATCGCGACCCAAAGAAGCACCCAGATGCGCGACGCTTCGACCAGCTCACTTTTTCGGAAGCGCTTGCGAAACGTTTACAGATTATGGATTCGACTGCGTTTAGTCTGTGCATGGACAACAAAATACCCATTGTCGTCTTTGACATGAATAACCCCACCAACATCCGCGATGCCGTGCTAGGGCGAAAAGTTGGGACCCTGGTTTGCGATGAACTTCCAACGACGTAAGACTTCAGCGACATGAGCAGAGATGACATTCTTCTGGAGGCCGAGATGTCGATGGACAAAAGCGTCGATTACATGGTTCATGAATTTGCTGCGGTGCGCACCGGTAAGGCTTCGCCCGGTCTGGTCGAAAACGTCGATGTCCACGCTTACGGATCGACCATGAAACTAAAGCAGCTTGCGTTGATCACGACGCCCGAGTCGCGTTTGCTCGTTGTTCAGCCTTTCGACGCTGGCACGGTGCAGGACATCGAGAGGGCACTCAAGGAATCGAAGATTGGCATCACGCCTGCGATTGACGGAAAAATCATTCGGCTGCCAATCCCAGAGTTGTCAGAAGAACGACGCAAGGAATTGGTCCGTTCCCTGGGCAAAATGGCCGAGGAAGCGCGTGTGCGCGTGCGCACTAACCGCCGCACTGCACTCGACGAAGCCAAAAAACTCAAGGCCGCAGGTGAATTAACCGAAGATGGTTTTCGTGATGTGGAGCAAGAAGTGCAAAAACTCACCGATCGCTTCGTCAAATCGGTCGACGATCATCTGAAGCACAAGGAAGCGGAGATCATGAAGGTGTAGCTATCCGATTCGACGCTCACGTTCCCATTCTTTCGAATTGAATCTTCGTATCAGCGTACACCTGCCATAGCTTAATTTTTCCATCTCGCACGAT
>JAALOD010000036.1 GCA_013372845.1 Candidatus Udaeobacter sp. | reverse complement strand
AGCGCAGGTCCGCTCATTGTTTTTAGTCCTCAGTCGCTCGTAGCTGCCTGATCTGTTCTAGCTGCTCCTGGGTGATCACAAACTGCTGGTTCAGTTGCACGCCAGGCTTGTCGCTGCCCCAGCCGAAGATTCTGGCAGCGCTCTGTGCCAGGTCGCGAAGCTGTGAGGTATTGGACACATCCAGCGGCGGCTTCCGAGCAGCATGTGTAGCCGCCTTAGCCGTTGTTTGGATCAGCGCGGTCTTGGTCTTGGCTTCTAGCTCTTTGTGCGTCGCAAGCAGCACGTCACCGGGCGTGGTGACAACGGTGACAGCTGCCTCTTGCTGCTTAGGGGCGCTTTGTTCAAGCCATTTGTAGTGGCTGCTCCACTTACGCACCCGGTCCTCGGATAGGCCACACCGTCGCGCAGCTTTACGGACGCCTAGTTCAATTGCCAAGAGTCTTACTGATTCGCGATCTACGGTCGGTTTGTTCTGCGTCTTTTTATTCATCTCTGTTCGTCCATTGGGTTTGGAGCGGGGGTTCGAATCCCCCCATCCGCGGTGATCTCTTACGTTACTCGTTAACGCTAATCTTTGCGTTGTTCGACCACCTGCAGTTCCTGGCGCAGTTTCACCATGCTGCCGTGTGGGAGAACACCGCGGAAGTTTACGCTGGGATAAATCATGCAATCGCGGCCGATAACCGAGCCGGGATTGATCACTGCGTTGCAGCCGATCTCTGTGCGATCGCCAACGATTGCGCCAAATTTTCTGAGGCCCGTCGGGATATTGCCATCGGGTGTTACGACCGCGATTTCGGCGTGATCGAGCTTTACGTTTGAGAGGATGACGCCCGCTCCGAGATGCGCGTGATGACCAATGATCGAATCACCCACGTAATTAAAGTGCGGCACCTGCACTTCATCGAACAGGATGGAATTTTTGAATTCGCAGGAATTGCCCATGACTACGCCGTTGCCGACGATTACGTTTTCGCGCACGTAGCAGCCGCTGCGAATATGGCAGTTGTCGCCGATCCAGGCTGGCCCCTTCAATACTGCGCCCTGCTCAACTACAGTCCCTCTGCCAATAAAAACATGGTTGCTGATAAACGGTTTGCCCATTAGCTCCCCCAGGATGGCAGGTTTCAAACGAAATTGCAGGTAACTGGCAATTTGTTTGAGCGCGTCCCAGACGTAATTCTGGTTTTCGAACAACTTCGGATGAGCCGTGTGTTCGAGATTCAGAAAATCGGCGGGCGCAAACATTTTTCTGTGCTCAAGATGACGAATCGATCACCGAGTTGCGAGCGGAAATTCCCAAATCACAACGGGCCATGTGCTGCGAGTTTTTGCCCTTCCTTCGTATCACGCACTTCCCAGCCCAGGGCGGAAATTTGATCGCGCAGTTCGTCGCTTCGCTTCCAATTTTTTTCGCGCCTTGCGTTCTCGCGCTCCTTTGCAAGTTGCGCCACTTCTACTGGGGCCACGATTTCGGTGTCCGGTTCGAGATCGAGGACCGTGTTGATTCGTTCCCACCAATCCAACCACGCTTTTGCCGATGCGGCGTCGAACTTGTCTTCGTCCATCGCGCGGTTCGTCTCGCGAATCGATTCGAACAGGAATCCGAGCGCCGCGGAAATGTTTAGGTCATCATCGAGCGCTTCTTCAAACTTCTGCGTTGGACGTTGGGCGTTGGACGTTGGGCGTTGGACGTTTTCTTTTTCTGTAGCTTCCCGCAACCGTCCCAGCCATTCATCAGTCCGAGCTAACGACTCTCGCGCCTCTTTCATTCCCTCCCAGGTAAAATTGAGCGGCACCCGATAATGCACGCGCAACAGCGCGTAACGAAGCTCGCGCCCGGTGTAACCTTTCGCCAGAACATCCGGGACAGTGTAAAAGTTGCCTAACGACTTCGACATTTTCTGGCCATCGACCAGCAAATGCGCACAGTGCAGCCAGTAACGGACGAATTTCTTTCCCGTCACGCCTTCGCTCTGGGCGATCTCCGCTTCGTGGTGCGGAAAAATGTTATCGACGCCGCCGCAATGGATATCGATCTGATCACCTAGCAACGCCGTCGCCATCGCGCTGCATTCGATGTGCCAGCCGGGCCGGCCTGGGCCCCATGGCGAATCCCATTTCACATCGCCGTCTTCTTCGTCCCACGCTTTCCAGAGTGCAAAATCGCCGATGTGTTCCTTGTCGTATTCGTCGTGCTTCACGCGTCCCGTTGATTGCAATTGCGTGAGGTCGAAGTGCGCGAGCTTGCCGTAATCAGGAAATTTGTTGATACGAAAATAAACCGATTTGTCGTCCGCTTGATAAGCGAGACCGCGCGCGATGAGCTCGCCGATCATCTCGATCATCCGGTCGATGTAAGGTTGGTCGGTGGCAGCGGGGAATTCATTGGCGCGTTTGATCCGCAATGTTTCGGCGTCTTGAAAGAACGCCTCTTTGAATTGCTCGGTGAACTTCGTCAGCGGCACTTTGGCTTCGCGCGCGCCGCGGATCGTCTTGTCGTCGACGTCGGTGATGTTCATCACCCGATGCACCTTGTAACCGCGCAGTTCCAAGTGGCGCTGAAGCAAATCTTCGAAGATGTAAGCGCGAAAATTTCCGATGTGTGCGCGGCTGTAAACGGTCGGTCCGCAGGTATAGATGCTGATTGCGCGCGCTGCCGGATCGCGCGGCTCGAATTCTTCGATCTTGCGCGAGTAAGTGTTAAAGAAGCGCAACGCCATTAGTCGCCTTTTCGGCGCGCCCGGCGGTCGCGCCCCACCACTTCAACGCTAGCCACCGCCATCGCGGCAATGCCTTCGCTGCGCCCGATCGGCCCGAGCTTTTCATTTGTTGTCGCTTTGATGCTTACCTCGGATTCGCTACCGTCGATGGCACTCGCAATGTTCTTCCGCATCGCGGAAACATGCGGCGCGATCTTCGGTTCTTCGGCGATGATTGTTGCATCGATGTTGAGCACGCGGGCTTTCTTTTCCGCAAGCAATTCGCTCACGCGTTTCAAAATATCGATGCTGTTGATGCCCCGAATTGATTCGTCCGTGTTTGGGAAATGTTGGCCGATATCGCCGGCGCCGATCGCTCCCAGCAATGCGTCTGCGATGGCGTGAGACAAGACGTCTGCGTCGGAATGTCCTTCCAATCCGCGCGAGTGCGCAATCTCGACGCCGCCAAGGATCAGCTTCCGTCCTTCAACAAGGCGGTGCACATCGTAGCCAATTCCGCATCGAACATTCATGGCCATCAGAGTTTAAGATTAATAACGCCATTCGACGCAATGATGCTGTATTTATCTTTCATGTCCTCGCGCGGGCGAAGATCGACAGTTCCACCGGCGTTTTCAACCAGGAGCCAGCCGGCTGCGATGTCCCAGAGGCTGATTCCCTGCTCAATGTAAGCGTCGAGTCGTCCGCAGGCGACATAAGCCAGGTCGAGCGCAGCGCTGCCGAGCACCCGGCATTTGCGCACGCGATGAATCATTTGCTGGAGCAACGGGAAATTTGTGTTGATCGTCTCGGCGGTTTTGGCGAGCCCAATGGAGACGACGGCTTCAGCGAGATCTGCGCGATCGCTTACGTGGAAGGGATCGCCATTCAATTTTGGAATCTCGCCTTTTTGTCCTTTCCACATCTCCCGACGAATGGGGTCGTAGATAACACCAACCATGACCTCGTTGCGGACACGCAATGCAATCGAGATGCAAAAATGTGGAATGCCATAGAAGTAATTCACGGTGCCATCCAGCGGATCGACGATCCATTGGTGTTCGCTGGATTGATCACCCACGATTCCTTCTTCACCGTAAAGCGCGTGCTTGGGAAACTCTTTGAGAAGGAGTCTGCTAATTAACTCCTGTGCCTGAACGTCGATCTCGAGCTTGATATCGTGCGCTGCGACGGCATTGACCCGTTGTGGCCGCCGGAAATTTTTCCGAAGTAACTTGCCGGCTGCGCGCGCGGCTTTTTCAGCCGCATGGAGGTAATGTTTCATCGCGAAGCTGCCCCGTTGAAAGGTCGAGAAGTTGAGTCGATTCAGAATAGCGTTTCCGCTCAGAGCCTCAACCTCTCAATTCCTCATCGGCAAGAATTCGTTTGCCTTTTGTCATGTCGAGTGAAGTCGAGACATCCCGATTTTTCTTCCAGAGTCACAATCAGGGATTCCTCCAGCCTACGCATGAAGCTACGGCTTGGCAGGCGACGACACTGGGAATGACAGGCGAACGCACAAAAAAACCGGGAGGAAAATAAATTCTCCTCCCGGGTTGAAGTTAGGGTTGTGACTCCGAAAGCCTTCGGAGCCGTTGATCAAGCGTGGGGCGTTAGTGCCTCTTTTTCTTCGCTGATTTTTTCTTTGCTGCTTTCTTTTTCTTCGCCATCGACTAATTCCCCCCTTTCATCCGCAACACGCGCGGAACTCTGTGAAGAGTTGGGAATGACTTCACTTAATCGAGTTCAGTTAATCGTCACATTTTTTTTGTCAAACATTTTTGTTGCGAAATTAAAAAATATTTTTACGAGCTCGCGCGCGATAATTTTTTTTGGCGCCCGAGAAATTTTCTCTCTTTCGCCGTTTCGAAACAAAATTATCACTTCGTTCGCGTCGTTCTCCATTCCTGAATCTGCGCTGCTTACATCGTTTGCGACGATGATGTCGCAATTCTTTGCGCGCAGCTTCTTAGCGGCGTTTTCTTCCACGTGATCTGTTTCCGCCGCGAAACCGACGAGAACGAATTGTCGATCCTGCTTGTGGCCTAACGAATCGAGAATGTCGCGCGTGGGAACTAGTTCGAGCGAGAACTTCGCGCCGCGCTTTTTAATTTTTGTGGGCGAAACTTTGACCGGCTTGTAATCGGCGACAGCGGCGCACAACACGCATATGTCGCATTCGTCTGCATACCGGTGGACCGCTTCGAACATTTCGTCGCTGGTCGAAACAGAAATCAACTTTGCATTGTCCGGCGGCTCGAGATTCGTCGGACCTGAAATCAGCATGATCTCGTGCGCTTCAGCGAGCGCCGCTTCAGCGATGGCGTAGCCCATTTTCCCGGATGAGCGATTCGAAATGTAACGAACCGGATCGATCGGCTCGCGCGTGGGCCCGGCCGTGATAAGGAATCTCACGCGATCAAATTATCCTGGCGAGCGAGCAGGAACTCCGCACGGAACGCGATGTCGTTCACTTTCCAAAGTCTGCCAATGCCTTCGTAGCCGCAGGCAAGCATTCCTTCTTCTGGTCCGATAAAATCGACGCCGCGCGCTTTCAATTTTTCCACGTTGTCCACCGTAGCAGGATGCCCCCACATTTTTCCATTCATCGCCGGCGCGAGCAGAATTGGAGCGCGCGTTGCGAGTGCGATGGCTGCAAGCGGATGATCGGCCAGACCGTGCGCGAGTTCGGCGATAATGTGCGCTGTCGCCGGCGCTATCAGCAACAGGTTCGCGCGGTCGGCGAGCTCGATGTGCCCGGGCCGCCAGCTTTCCTTCTCGTCAAAAAAGCTGGTTGTCACAGGATTTTTTGAAAGCGTCTGCAACGTGAGTGGAGAAATAAATTCAGTCGCATCGCGCGTCATGACGACAAAAACTTCGTGGCCTTGTTTGACCAGCAAACTGGCCAGCTCAGCCGACTTGTACGCAGCAATCGACCCCGTGACTCCCAGCACGACCGATTTCGTGCCGGGCCGAATGCGCACAACCTTTCGCGCGCTCGCCTTGTCGCGTTTCCTTTTGGAGTCTCTGCCTTCTGCAATCATTTCTCGATCAAACGCCGGCTCAAATAACTTTCTGCCTCCATGATTTGCCGGAACCTCTGCAAATCTTCCTCCACCGATCCACTGATAATAGTATAACGGTAGTCGCGCCAGTGTTCCATCTCCCGGGCGGCAGTGGCCAGACGCGAATCGATTTGCTCCGCGGTTTCCGTCCCGCGGTTTAGCAAACGTTTCCGCAATTCCTCGAGATCGGGAGGCATGATGAAAACGTCGGCCAAAGCATCTCGGATCACTGGATCGTCGCAGTTGCGAATAACAGCAGCGCCTTGCGTATCGATGTCGATCAAAACATCCTTTCCGCTTTTTAGATTTGTGACGACCGGCTCGCGTAATGTGCCGTAATGGTCTCCGTGCACGTGCGCGTGTTCCAGAAAATCTCCTTTGCCGACTCGCTTCCGGAAATCTGCATCGGAAAGAAATTGATAATCCTGGTCGTCAATTTCATCGGCCCGCGGCGCTCGGGTTGTGCAGGAAACGGAATAAAAAAGATTGGGGGTTCGTCGAATTCTTTCCACGAGCGTGGTCTTACCCGCGCCCGATGGAGCAGAAACCACGAAAAGAATTCCGTGACGGCTGAATTTTTTACTCAAGATTTTGGGCTTGCTCGCGAATCTTCTCCAGCTCGGCCTTGCAAGCGATGACGCGCTGAGAAATTGCCGCATCGTTTGCTTTTGCGCCGAGGGTGTTGAGCTCCCGAAACATTTCCTGGGTGATGAATTCCAGTGTGCGCCCCACCGGTTCTTTGCTGCGCAGATGGTGGGCGAATTGGGTGAGATGACTTTCCAAACGCGTCAGTTCCTCCGACACGTCTGCGCGATCAGCAAAGAACGATATCTCCTTTAACAAACGTTCATCGTCACTGGCAATGGGTAAACCAGCCTTCTGGATGCGATCGATAAGTACGGCGCGATATCTCTTGACCACATCGGGATGGAACGTGCGGATTTCCTTGAGCTTTTTGCGAATTGCTTTGAGGCGATGGATCAAGTCCTTGGCCAGATGTTTTCCCTCGCGTTCGCGCATTTTGATTAAATCGGCAAGGGCACCGCGCAGAGCGCGATCGATGGCCGGCCATGCTTCCTCAGCGTCGAGCGCCTGTTCAGGAAAGCGCATCACTCCCGGGGCTTGCAGGATTGTGCTGATCGTAATCTCGCCGGGAGAATTCAACTCCTTTTGCAACGCACGCATCGCTTCGTGATAGGAGCGGGCCAATTCAGTGTCGAGCGCCAGGTTGCGTGAGCCGTTTGGGCCGCTGTGAAGGGTGACCGTGGCATTCGTTCGGCCGCGCGAGATATTTTCATTGATCGTCTGGCGAATGCGCGGTTCGAGCTCGGTCAGGTCCCGCGGAAGATTAATTACGATGTCGCTCTGCTTTCGGTTCACCGAATTGAGTTCCACGCTAAATTTTTTCCCGGCATAGACCACTTCAGCCCGGCCGTACCCAGTCATGCTTCTCATAGCTCGATGCGAAAGGTTATCGCAGAGAAACGTTCAACGTTCAATGTCCAAGGTTAGTTAAAAGCGAAACGAACACAGCGCCATTGAAAGACAGCCTGGCATCCGTTATGCACGCGTGTGAACCACTGGCAGCGGGAGCTGGCTGCAAGCGCGATCTTTGTCATCACCTACGTCCTCATTAGCGGCCGTCAACTCAAGGTTCTGCCGTTGAATCGTCCGGCTGCGGCGTTGTTAGGCGCGGTGCTGATGGTTGCCACCGGTGTAATGACGCCGGAGCGGGCGTATCGCGCAATCAACTACGATACGCTGGTATTGCTGCTGGGTATGATGCTTATCTCGGCCTATCTTTATCTCGCGCATTTTTTCGAGTGGGCCGCGGAACTGGTGTTGAATTTCTCGCGAACTCCGGAGCGCCTTTTACTGTGCATCACCCTTACGTCGGGAATTCTCTCGGCCCTGCTGGTAAACGACACGATTTGCCTGATGCTCACACCGCTTGTGGTGGCCGTTATCCGGCGCGGGAAGCTGCCGCTGCTTCCGTTTCTCATCGCGCTCGCGACGAGCGCAAACGTCGGCAGTGTGGCCACGCTGGTGGGCAACCCGCAAAACATGATCATCGGACATTTCTCACGCATTCCGTTTTCGGAATTTTCGCGCGCGCTCCTGCCGGCGGCTCTTGTTGGGCTGGCGATTAATTTTTTCATTTTGCGTTTTGGTTTTCGAAAGATGTTACGGAAAACAGCAATTGATCGTACCGAACACGCAGTTCCAAAGCTCGAGCGCAGTTTGTTCGTGCTTGTTTGCGTTGTGTTGGTGTCGATCTTTGCCGGTTTCCTGGCCGGCCTGAACCTGGCGTGGACAGCGATGGCCGGTGCGGCACTTGTGATGGTGCTCGCGCGGCGCGACACGCACGATGTGCTCAAGCTGGTCGATTGGCATTTGCTTCTTTTTTTCGCGGCGCTATTCGTCGTGGTCGACGGCTTAAGTGATACCGGCCTGCCAGAGGCGATTTACTCGCGGTTGCAGCCGATCTTTGGATCAAGCACGCCGGCGCAAGCCTGGAACCTCACCTGGTTTTCCGTAGTGGGATCGAACGTTTTCTCAAACGTGCCGTTCGTGTTGGTGGCGGGAAATTGGATCGCGCGATTTACGGACCCGGTTTTGATGTGGAAAGTGCTTGCGCTTGGGACGACGTTTGCCGGCAATCTAACAATCATCGGCTCGGTCGCGAACATGATCGTGGTGGAATCAGCGCGCGATCATATCCAGGTCGGGTTTTGGGATTACGCGCGTTTTGGAATTCCGATTACAATTTTGACGACCGTCGCCGGCGTGACGGTGCTACTTGTGTTGCGCTAAGGAGAGCTTGTGCTGCGCGCCGATGAGGCGATGGCATCGCGATGTCGTCGATGGATTCAAACCAGTGCTGCGTCGGAGAAACTCTGTTTGGCGTTGCACGACGGTACACCACAAACGCAATCCGATGATGGGTGAACGGAAACGTAGACCTGTAGAGCGGCTGGTCAGAAGCTCCTGTTTCGAACCGCGGCAAAATCCACATGCCACGCCAGCGTGCGGATGATTGCTCGAGCAGGACCCTGCCGTTACTAACGACAAATGCGTGTCTTTCGATAAGTCGCTTTGTGCGCGGTTTGGATTTCTTGATGGGCAGCGCTCCGGGATTTTTTGCGCGGCAGAATTTCTTCACCGGGCAGACGCTGCATTTCGGTTTATCCGGCAGGCAAACAAGGGCACCCAGGTCGATGAGCGCGGAATTAAAACGCGCCGCGTTGCGCTTCGGGACAAGTTGCGCGGCAAACGCCCAGAGTTTTTCGCGGCCGATTGCGGAATCGATCGGGGCGCGCATGTCGAGTAATCGGGCCAGAACACGCGAGCTATTCGCTTCGACGATTGGGACCGCTTGATTGAAAGCAAAGGTTGCGACTGCGTTCGCGATATAGCGACCAACGCCCGGCAATTTGCGAATCGCAGCGACATCGCCAGGCAAGGTCCCGCTGTGCCGATCCTGCACAATGCTGGCGGCGGCGCGAAGGTTTCGCGCCCGGTCGTAATAGCCGAGCCCCTGCCACGCGTGGAGGACATCGTTTTGCGAAGCGCACGAAACTGAAGCGAAATCAGGAAATCGGCGGAGCCATTTATTATAATAAGGAATTACCGTGGCGACCTGAGTTTGCTGGAGCATGAATTCGGAGACGAGAATGGCGTAAGGATCGCGGGTCTTGCGCCATGGGAGATTCCGGCCATGACGGCGAAACCAGCGGAGAAGAGAGCGGCGAAAAGGAGAAATGTTTTTCAGTGAGGTCACAATTTGGCAGGTAACGTCCAACGCCCAACGCCGAACGTCCAACGTCGAATTCGGAGTTGAGCGTTGGACGTTGAGCGTTCAGCGTTGGACGGTTTCTGTGAATGAATTCGTATACACATCCGCTCACTAACGATCAGGTGGCAAAACTGCGGGCTTTGCTCGAAGAACTCGGCTTCAAGTTCGCGCCGAAGGAATGGACGATTTTTTTCGGACAGAAGAACAAATTGAGCGTGGCGGTTTACGAGAAAGGACCAAAGGTGCTCGTGCAGGGAAAAGGCGTGGAGGAATTCGTGCAGTTTGAGCTGGAGCCGAAGATTCTCGGCGAAGCGAAGCTGGGCTACGAAGAAGTGCATTCGCCGGAAATGTTCCAGCCGCACTTTGGTGTGGACGAAAGCGGTAAAGGGGATTTTTTCGGCCCGCTGGTGATCGCAGGCGCGTACGTCGACCAGGGGATCGCGCGCAAACTTCTCGACGCCGGTGTGGTGGATAGCAAACGGATCAGCTCCGATGCGCGGATTCGCGCTTTGGCAGACATGATCCGAAAAAGTTCACTAGGCCTCGTGGAAACCGTTCTGATTGGGCCGACGAAGTACAACGAGCTCTATGAGAAATTTGGGAATTTAAACAAACTGCTTGGCTGGGGGCACGCGCGGGTGATTGAGAATTTGCTGGCGAAAAAGCCGGACTGCCCAAGGGCGCTGTCGGATCAATTTGCGGACGCGCGCGTGGTGGAGCAATCGTTGTTGCGTCACGGGAGAAGGATCAACATCGAGCAGCGGCCAAAAGCAGAATCAGATATCGCGGTGGCGGCCGCATCGATCCTCGCGCGAGAGGCGTTCATTAATTGGCTGGAGCGTAAAGGGAAGGAGATCGGTTTGCGGTTGGATCGGGGAGTGTCGGCGGGAGTGAAAGAAAGCGCCAAAAAACTCGTAGAAATGAACGGGCCAGACGCATTACGTGCGGTGGCGAAAGTGCACTTCCGCACCGCGCACGAAACAGCGCCGGACTATTATCCCGCTCCAACTCCGCGCGAGAACTGGACAGGCCCACGCTTACCTGGCCGCAGGCCCGGCGGAGGCGGGTGATTTGTTAAAGTGTTAAAATATCCGACGCGCGTCGAGCATCGTGATCACGCATGCAGGCGTTCTTCCAAGACGGTTTTGGCCTTCTGGTCGAAGACCTTACCGGGTTTTAAAAATCGCGTTTTTGTGCTTCATTGAGCCACCACAAGAGCAACACGGAACGAATACTACAATAGATATGGCAAAGTTAACCAAGCGCGACATCGTCGTCGCCATTAGCAACCAAACCGGTATGGTCCAGCATCAAGTCTTCGATGTAGTCCAGCGGACGCTTGATAAAATTACCGACAGTCTCGCTAACAATATCCCGGTTGAACTGCGCAATTTTGGCGTTTTTCAGCCGCGTCTGACCAAGCCGCGCGTCGGTCGAAACCCAAATCAGCCCGGTAGCAGTTTTGTTATTCCGCCACGCGCCACGGTGAAATTCAAAGCTGGCAAGATTATGCGCCAGCGCGTTGAGAAGCTTTCACGGGAATTAAAGGAAGCGGCAGAGCGCAGGACCAAGACGGAAACGGCCGCACCGAACGGCGAATAGGGAAACGCCAAGGGCTTCAGCTGCACAGAAGCGCTAAGAGAGCAGATTCTGAATCGTCTTTTCCAAGCGCTCAAAATTGATCGGCTTGGTGAGATGCTCGGAGAATCCTGCCGCTCTGGCTTGGTTTACGTCTTGTTCTGTTCCAAAGCCGCTAAGTGCGATTCCGGGCAAGTCTTTGTTGAGACGCACTTCACGCATTAATTCGTAACCGCTGCGGTCCGGCAATCCGATGTCGCTGATAAGCAGGTCGAAATCCTGTGTACGCACTTTCTCCACGGCCTGGTCAGCGGAATGCGCTACGGTAATTTCGTAACCACGGCGCTCCAGCATCCGTTTCATGCCGATGCATGTGTCATGATGATCGTCCACCAGCAGGACGCGTCGATGTCTTGCAACGGCCAATTCTCGCTCCGGGCCTGCCGGTTCATCTTGTTTCTCGCCGTCGGCGCCGGCCGGCGTGACCACGGTGTTTAGTTCCAGCGAAAAGGTTGCGCCCTGATCTTTCCCGGGACTTTCCACGCGGATTTTTCCGCCATGCGCGTCGAGCAGCGCTTTTGAAATCGCAAGACCGAGTCCAAGCCCTCCAAAACGTCGGGTGATCTCGGTCTGTCCCTGTTCAAACGCATTAAAGATTTTATCGATCTTTTCCGGCTCGATGCCGATGCCTGTGTCGATAATGCGTACCTCAATTTTATCCGGTGTGGGGTTGAGCGTTTCGATCGTGATCCGCCCCTTTTCCGGCGTAAATTTCACACTGTTCTTGATCAAATTCCAAAAGACCTGTTGTAGTCGCGCCGGATCCCCTTCCACGTGGGTTTGAGTAGCGCGAAGATGAAATTCCGCTTCCAGATTCTTGGCAGCGATTTCCTCCCGGCATATTTCATAAGCGCGCTGCAGGAGTTGATGCACGCAAATCGGTTCAAAACTTAATTGCAACTTCCCCTTGGCAATTCGGGTCACATCGAGCAAATCGTCAATGAGCCGTGCTTCTAGTTCGACGTTACGCCGAACGACCTCAAGTGCTTCCCTAACGGGCCGGGAATCTGGCAACTCGGCTTCCAACTCACCGACCATCGCAATTACCGGGGAGAGTGGACTTCGCAGCTCATGTGACAGCAACGCCAGGAATTGATCCTTTGCGGCATTCGCGCCAATCAATTCCTGCCGCAGCGTGACATCCCTTGTCTTGTCTTCGACCAGATAGAGCACGCCTTGAATGGTTTCCTGCGAGCCTTGCAGCCGGAGCAAATTGATATTCAAAAAATGCGTCATACCCGTCTTATCTTTCAACGGCTGTTCAATTAGCTGAAATGGCGCTCCGAAGGTAAGTACCCTCTCGATCGCGCCGGGTGGGGCGATCTTCACGTCGTCGTAGGTCGTTTCGGTGATATCGGCACCGGGTGGTACGTCGCCAAAACGTTCCGCCATTTGGGCGAACGCATGGTTGGCGTGGAGGAAACGGCGGGAAGCCGGATCGATGAAAGCGATGCCGCCGGGCATGTTCGCAAGCATTTTTTCGTTGAAGATCACTTCGCGCTCCAGCCGCTGCTTGGCTTCCAGCTGGCGCTGGTAATACGCACTGCCCAGCCACGCGAAGACCGCGGTGAGAACGATCAACCAGGCTGCCAGTACTGTCATTCGTCCCAAAAGATCGTGAACCGGTTTGTAAGCCAGGGTTCTCGGCTGCTCCACTACGGCCACCCAACCACTCGATTCAATCGGGCTGAAAGAATAAAGGTTACCCTGCCGCTCGAAATGCCCGCTTTTGCTCTGGCTGATCTCTTTGATTAATCCTTCGTTTGCCTTCGGTGCCGGTGTTACGGGATTTGGCTTGAAATCGCTGGCAAAAAGCGCGACCCCGTTTTGGTCGAGTACCTCAAAAACAAGCCGATCTGAAAACTCGATCGTGGACAGGCGCCTGCCAATTCTTTCCACCAGAACGGAAACTCCTACGTAACCCAGGAGGGTCCGGTCTGGCGCGCGCACTGCGCCGACGATATCTGTAACGGGCCGGTTATCCGACAGCCTGGGATGAATTGCGGAGACAAAGGTTGCGTCTGCTGCCGCCGCTTGCTCGCGCCAGTATTCGGAGCCGAAATCCTTGCCGATCATCTCTGAAGCGGTGGGGATCGACGCAATCAACTCGCCGTTGGCTGCGGTGATGAACATTCCGTCGATCTGCGGATGGGAATAAAACGCGGAGTTGAGCCATTGCTGAGCAAGTTGTGGATTCGGCGTGCTTAAATTTTTCACCATTTCCGGCAACGTCTGATAGTATTCAATAACGCTGCTGCTGCGGCTCAGGTCATGGGCGACGAGGTGTGCCACCAGTTGAATTAAGGTTTGCCGGTCGCGCAGGATTCTGAATTCCAGGGTGTCGCGCAGGATCGTATAGGAAACAATGAGCGTCAGAATCGACGGGATCCATCCTGCCAGAAGAATAGGAAAGATAATCTTGAAACGTTCGAAACGGTCGCGCCTTCGTTTCGTCATAGTGTCTCCCAACTGATGCCAGCCGATTGCGAAAATTGGCCCATCACCGTTACTCTGCTCGGCGCTACAGGCAAGGATGAATGTCGCCAGCAAAAGCCGGGTCGGAACGATCGGGTCAGCCCAACCCACACGAAAAAATCGCCCGGCCTTTGACAATCAAAGAGATTGCCAGACCGTTCGCCCTCCCAATTACGAAAATCGAGAGGAGATTGTTGTGTATCAACAGAATGCGGCAGCAATTTTCCGAGGCAAAACTGCGATTTTTGAATTGACGCACATGGTGAAAGCGGCATCATGTCGGGCTTACTGCCTCAACGATTGGCAGCTGTAGAACTCCCATGCAAGGAAGCCTCGCACACATTATCTGGTCGATTTGTTATCTGGGTGTGCTCATCGGCCTGTCCGCTTATGGCGTCCATCGCTATTTCATCATCTATCTGTACCTCAAAAACCGGAAGCGGACGCCGGTCCCGGCACGTCATTTTGAAAAGTTGCCAAAGGTTACGGTGCAACTTCCGATCTTTAACGAAGTGTACGTCGCCGAGCGCTTGCTTCGTTCTGTGAGCGAATTGGATTATCCGCGGGAGCTTCTGCAAATCCAGGTCCTGGACGATTCAACCGACGAAACCCGCGAGATCACCGCTGCCTGCGCGAAAGAACTACAACAGCGTGGGTTCAATGTTCAACGTATTCATCGAGTCGATCGCACTGGTTTCAAAGCCGGCGCGCTGGCGATAGGGCTCAAGGCTGCTGAAGGCGAATTCGTTTGTATCCTGGACGCCGATTTTGTTCCGCAAAAGGATTTACTGAAGCGAACGATCCATTACTTCACCGACCCGAAAGTGGGAATGATCCAGACCCGCTGGGGGCATTTAAATCGCGGTTATTCGTTGCTCACGCGCATGCAGGCGATCTTTTTGGACGGACACCTTTTGCTGGAACAAACCGCTCGCAGCCGCAGCGGCCGGTTTTTCAACTTCAATGGAACGGCCGGACTCTGGCGACGTTCTTGTATCGAGCAAAGCGGAGGCTGGCAACATGATACGCTGTGCGAGGATCTCGATCTTAGCTATCGTGCCCAGCTCGCAGGGTGGAAATTTATCTATCTTTCGGACGTTGTGACTCCGGCCGAGCTGCCGGTGGATATGAATGGCTTCAAGTCTCAGCAGCATCGCTGGACGAAAGGCTCTGTTCAAACCTGTAAGAAATTATTGCCCACCATTTGGCGCAGCCGCCTTCCGTTCCCGATCAAGCTCGAAGCCACCGGGCATTTGATGTCTAACTTTGCCTACCTGCTGCTTGCTTGCCTCTGTGTGCTTTTGCACCCCTCGTCAGGGGGACCTCAAGGTGGGTGGCTGCGTACGTTGCTGATTGATATTCCGATCTTTCTCGCAGCATCGGCGTCGGTGGCGGTTTTTTATATTTGTGCCCAGCGCGAGCTGCACCCACGGACATGGATGAAAGAGATTCTCTTTTTGCCATGCCTGCTTGCGTTGGGAATCGGTCTTTCGCTCAATAACGCTCGAGCAGTTCTGGAAGCGCTCATCAACCACAAATCCGACTTCACGCGCACACCCAAGTATGGCATTGAACGAAGGTCGCAGGCATGGCGCAGCTGCAAATACCGGCCGCTCAAATCAGCCCTTCCGCTGGCCGAACTGGGTTTCGCAATCTATTTCACGTACTTCGTGATTTTCGCGATCGCGCATGGCCAATTTTTCTCAGTGCCGTTCCTGCTGATGTTCCAATGCGGTTTTCTTTACGTCTGCGTTTCTTCCTTCAGCAGTCGCTGGTCAAAAATTAATTTTGGCAGATCAGGTACGGGCGATGCAATTCCCGCGTGACAAATTCAAATTAGTCGAGTAAGAAATTGCCCATGCTTCGGACCCTGGCATTACTTTTTAGTTCCATTTCAATTGCGCCTGCCTTCGCTCTTACACCAGTCGATACATCTAACCAGCTGATCATCAGCGTGCGTGATCAGAAGCTGATGCTCGTGCAGAACGGCGGGAAAGTGGCGAGTTACCCAGTGTCCACCTCCATGTTCGGTCTTGGCGATTACTGGGGACGAATGACAACTCCTCTGGGTTATCTCGCCGTCGAGAAAAAAATTGGTGACAACGCACCCACCGGCGCGGTCTTCCACAATCGGCGATTAACTGGTGAAGTTCTTCAACCCAATGCTCCTGGGCGCGACCCGGTGACCACACGTATCATCTGGTTGCGGGGACTCGAAGCGCAAAACGCGCATGCCTTTCAGCGTTGCATTTACATTCATGGCACGCCGCAGGAGAAGACCATCGGTCGTCCGGCCAGTTACGGCTGCATTCGAATGAAGTCGAGCGATGTTGCCGCGCTTTATGATCGCGTCCCGCTTGGGGCACTCGTTCAGATTACCCCTGAGCACTTGCCGAAAGTCGCAAAGACACCGCGATCGCAACCCGCTAATACCTTCGTAACAGCAAGTACAAAACCTCAGAACCAGGACCAGACAATTTCTGCTCCAGTCTCCGGCGCTGCGCTTTCGGTCGAACAAATGCGAAAGGGTGGGGCGCTCGCTGCTCAGCGGCAAAAAGCGAAGCTCGAACTGAACAAGCGATTGTAGCGTTTCAGTCCTTGCACGGATGCGCTGCTTGCACGCCGGCGCGTGAATCCAGACTGGGAAAAACCTTCAGGGTTGACAATCGCAATGCGCTGGCGAGCGTGCAGGTCCATAACTTTTCTTATTACAATGGCAAACACGAAGTCAGCCGCCAAACGCGCTCGCCAGACAGTGAAACGATCGCTGCACAATCGCAGTGTCGTGACGCGTCTGCGAACGATGCAGAAGACAGTGCGCTCCGTGCAAACTCCGAGTCCGGAGCAAGTCCGCACACTAATCTCGGCTATCGATAAAGCTGCCAAGCGCGGGATTATCCACGAAAATGCGGCGAATCGCCGCAAGGCGCGACTCAATAAGGCGTTGGCCGGGGCCAAATAGTTTGTCGTCATCCTGAACGGAGCGAAGCGGAGTCGAAGGATCCCGCGAAATTACGGTCAGGTAACGCCACGGGATTCCTCGACTTCGCTCGGAATGACGATTCCAAATCCCGATTGCATATCCTGCCGGACGGATAGATTCTTGCTAATGATTCCCGCTTTCCTCCTCGTGTTTTCGGCTGCGGCGTATCGCATTACGACCGGCCTCTTGATTCATTCCGGTGCGACCTGGCTTTCTAATTTCACGCCGCTGGCGGCAATTGCCCTCTGTAGCGCGGCGTACTTCCCAAAGAAATACAAATTCTCGGTGCCGCTCGTTACGCTTTTTATTTCCGACGCGGTAATTAACTTCAGTTACGGCGCGCCGCTGCTCGATTCACAAATCCTCGTGCGTTACGTCGCGCTGCTTGTCGTTGGATGCGCCGGGCTTCTCCTGCAGAACCGAGCATCGTTGAAAACACTTCTGCCCGCTTCCATCGTTGGATCGACATTTTTTTATGCGATCACGAACGCGTTTTCGTGGTTAAGCGATCCCGGCTACACAAAGAATTTGGCAGGCCTCATTCAGGCGCTGACGACTGGATTACCCAGCTACAGCGCTACCCCCAGTTGGATGTTCTTCCGCAATTCGCTCATCAGTGATCTCTTGTTTACCCTGCTCTTTGTTCTTTCCATCAACCTTGGCCGAAGCGCGGAAGGCTCGCGCGCCCGAGCCGCGGTTCCGCGCGCGGCTTAAGCCGTCATGCAGCCGGTGGAGCAGCGCGACGAAGTCGAGATGCTCTCGCTGATGCTGTTGATTCGGCGTTTCGAGGAACGCGCCAGTCAGCAGTATCAAGCGCAGAAGATCGGTGGTTTTTGTCACCTTTATATTGGGCAGGAAGCAGTTGTAACCGGCGCTATCGCGGCCGTTCGTGACGATGACTACGTCATCACCGCCTACCGCGATCATGCCCACGCGCTTGCTCGCGGCACAAGCCCCGACGCCTGTATGGCGGAGCTTTTTGGGAAAGAAACAGGGTGTTCGCGCGGCTTGGGTGGCTCGATGCATTTTTTCGACAAGCAACATCACATGTACGGAGGTCACGCCATTGTCGCAGCTCACATTCCTCTGGCGGTGGGATTGGCTTTCGCCATCAAGTACCGCGGCGAAGATCGCGTCACGCTCTGCTTCTTTGGCGATGGAGCGATCAATCAGGGCGCCTTCCACGAAGCGTTGAATCTCGCGGCTCTCTATAGATTGCCGATCGTCTTCATTTGTGAAAACAACCTTTTCGCAATGGGTACTTCCGTGCAGCGATCAACCTCGCTCAGGCAGATCGTCGATCGCGCGGAAGGTTACGACATTCCCGGAGAAATCGTCGATGGAATGAACTTTCGCGAAGTCCGCGACAAGGTTGCCGAGATTGTAGATTCCATCCGAAAGGAACCGCATCCGGCATTCCTGGAAATGCGCACCTATCGTTATCGCGGCCACTCGATGTCGGACCCGGCAAGTTACCGGACGAAACAGGAACTGGAGAAATATCGGCTCGACGATCCAATCACGCGTTTGCGCGCACAGCTCACGCGCGAGGGAAAACTGACGAACGAACAATTCGATCTGCTTGACAAACGAGCGAAAGAAACGGTGCTGGCCGCCGTAAAATTCGCCGAGAAAAGTCCCCAGCCGCCGCTCGACACGCTTTACGATTATACATATGCCGATGGCGCGACGGAGCCGGATCGCCCCCGGCCCGTGGAACCAGCGCAGGAGCGGCGCGAGGTCGCGCCATCTCCAAGTACGAATTCGCCATGAGGGAAATCACATATCGTCAGGCGCTCAACGAAGCGCTCGCGGAAGAACTGGAGCGCGATCCGAACGTTTTTCTGATGGGCGAGGAGGTCGCGGAATACCAGGGCGCCTATAAGGTCAGCCATGGCTTGCTTCAGCGTTTTGGCCCGCGACGGATCATCGACACTCCAATCAGTGAGAACGGATTTGCTGGTCTGGGAGTTGGCGCGGCAATGGTCGGGTTGCGGCCGATCATTGAGTTCATGACGTTCAGTTTTTCGCTCGTGGCATTCGATCAGGTCGTAAACAACGCTCCGAACATGTTCACTATGTCGGGCGGGCAGTTTAATATCCCCATCACGTTTCGTGGACCAAACGGACCGGCGCATCAACTCGGCGCTACGCATTCGCATGCAACGGAGAATTTTTACGCCAGCGTGCCCGGCCTGAAAGTTTGCGCGCCCGCTACACCGCGGGACGCAAAAGGATTGCTTAAAACAGCCGTGCGCGACGACAACCCTGTTCTGGTCCTCGAAGCGGAGTTGCTCTACAGCTCAAAGGGTATGGTGGAGCCGCCGGATGAAGAGCTTCTCATCCCACTCGGGAAAGCGGAAGTGAAGCGTGAAGGCAGCGATGTCTCGATCATTTGTTATGCGCAAACTGTCCCGCTGGCGCTCAAGGTTGCGGACCAACTGGAGGAAGAAGACATCTCCGCGGAGATTGTCGATCTGCGTTCGATTAAGCCACTCGATGAGAAGACAATTTTCGATTCAGTCGCAAAAACCCATCGCGTCGTGATTGTCGAACAGGATCATCCATTTTGTGGAGTCGGTGCGGAAGTTTGCTATCGAATCCAGAAAAACATTTTCGATGCGCTCGACGCCCCCATCATCCGCGTATCACAAGAAGACGTGCCAATGCCCTATAATGAGCGGCTAGAGAAAGCTGTGCTTCCAAATGCAGACAAGCTGATCGCCGCCGTGAAACAAGTTTGCTACGCATAACCGTTGAAGGGATGAAGCGTTGGAGCGAAGTATTTAGTTACCGCTTCAACTGTTCAACGCTTTAACTCTTCAACGAGACCGCCATGCCGGAAATTCAGATGCCCAAATTGAGCGACACGATGACGGAGGGCACCCTCGTCGCGTGGAAGAAAAAAAAGGGCGACCAGGTTTCGGCCGGCGAAGTGCTCGCGGAGATTGAGACTGACAAGGCGACAATGGAATGGGAATCGCCCGAGGACGGAACCCTCACCGAGATCTATGTTCAAGAAGGCGGCAAGGTAAATGTCGGAGATAAAATCGCGTTTATCGGTGGCGAAGGCGAGGAAGCGCCGAAAGAAGAGGAAAAGCCAAAAGCCAAAGAAGAAGAAAAGAAGGAAGAGAAGCCGAACAAGGCGGAGCAGCCAAAAGAAGAAAAGCCGAAAACGGAAGAGAAGGAGGAGAAAAAAGCGGCGCCTTCCAAGGCAGAAAAAAAGGCTGAACCTGAAAAGCCAGCGCCGACAGTCGAGAAAACCGAGGAAGCGCGGGTGAAAGCGTCGCCGGTTGCGCGCCGGATTGCGGCCGAGCTCGCTGTTGATCTTTTCACCGTGAAGGGCACTGGACCGGAAGGCCGGGTGACTGAGACCGACGTGCGCGCTGCAGCTAAATCAAAACCCGCTATTTCAGCGCCTAAGGTTCCGGCGGCGGTAAAAGCTGGCGAAAGCGCGCGCATTCAACTGTCCGGAATGCGCAGAATTATTGCCCAGCGACTGGTCGAAAGTCTCGGGCCAGTTCCACATTTTTATCTCAATATCGACATCAACGCCGCGCCGCTGATGGAGGCACGTGAGGAATTGAAGTCGGCGGGTGAAGGTGCGGATGCTGCGAAAATCACAGTAAACGATTTTGTTTTAAAAGCGGCTGTGCAAGCCGCGGTCAAGGTTCCGCGTGTGAATGCTTCGTTTGATGGCGATGCAATAGTTCAGTACGCCGACATCGATCTTGGAATTGCAGTCGCGATTGAAGAGGGGCTCCTCACGCCAGTGATCCGTGCCGCGCAAGACAAATCGCTGCGCGAGATGAGCGAACTCGCGAAAGATTTAGCGCGTCGCGCGCGCAACAAACGGATGAAGCCGGAAGAATTTCAGGGCGGCACATTCACAGTTTCAAATCTTGGCGGCATGGGGATCGACAGTTTCTCGGCAGTCATCAATCCGCCACAGGGTTTCATCCTGGCTGTTGGCAGGATCACAAAAGTCCCTGTGGTGGACGACGGCGACCAGATCATCGTGGGCCATCGCATGTCGCTTACGATGAGTTGCGATCACCGCGTCATCGACGGCGCCCTCGGCGCCGAATATCTGAAAGAGCTGCGGCACCTGCTGGAAAACCCAGCGTTACTGCTGGTTTGAAGTTCTTGCGGGAACCGCCCGAGTGCCAGTCTTAGCACGGCTGGCCGCACGCGGTGTTCAGATCCAGTGGCTATCGCGGTCCTGTTTCCCAAGTCATAAAATCGTCGAGCGTTTGCCGGGTTCTATCGACTACGAACTCGACCACGGCTGCGTCGTCGATGAAGCCGAGGAACGGAGTTTTGTCGGGAATTAAATCGAATGGATCGACCAGATAGTTGAGAGCAGCAACGATCCATAACAACGAATCATGCGCAACCTGATCGTATTCCGCGCGATGATGCGCACGGACCAAACGCAGCATTGTCTGAAGATAAGGCCAATACTCTTTAAATGAGTCTTTCGGCACGGCCGCTGCCTTTCTCGCTGCTTCGTTGAAGAGAGTTTGCAGACGGTCACGATCATCGATGCACGATTTTGCGTCGGTGAGCGCCCTTGCAAACGCTTCGCTGCGAAGGGCAGGTTTGCTGTACGGGCTGATTCCCTCAATTTTTTTTCGAGTCGACCGCGCTTTGGTCTTGGCACCCGATTTCGTTTTTACCTCTTTCATTGGGCACTATGAGAACAGGTCGAGGTCTGGATGAGAAGCCGATTCGTAATGCAGGCAATCGTGCCTGCGAGTGTTAACGTGCAGACAAGATTGTCCGCATCACTACGGTTTTGTTGCCAGAATTAGGGGTGAAGGTCCGGGCGCTTCCACCTTTCGCACCTTTTTGAAACCCGCTTCTTCCAGCCAGTTTTTAATTTCGTTGAAGCTAAACGTGTCGCCTTTTTCGGTGTTGACCAGCATTTGCACGGCGAACATCAGCGATGGTAGCGGTTTGGTGCGATCGTCATTCACCAACCATTCTGCGATTGCGATCGTGCCGCCGGATTTTAGGGCGCGGAAGGTTTTCGCGAGCAGCTGGCGACTGCGATCTTCGCCTTCGCTGTGCAAAATGTGACCGAGAGTCGCGATGTCGTAGCCGCTGCCGAAATTGGCCTCCAATATATCTCCTTCGACATAATTGAAGCGATCGCCGACGCCGAACTTTTGTGTAATACGTTTTGTCGTCGGAATCATTCCTGCCCAATCGACTGCGGCCACCCGCACCCGGGGCGATTTTTGGGCGAGGGCAATGCCCCAAATGCCTGAGCCCGCGGCAAGATCAAGCACGCGAATGTCGTTCTTTGTTTTCGCCACCTTCAAATGATCGGCCAGCTTTTGCGCAGGCGGATAGCTCAGCGGGATGATGTTTTCCACCAGCTGACTGAAGAATTCCGTGCCTTCGGTTTCCTGGTTTACGGCGACGACCGGACGGCCTTCGCGAACGATGTCGGACAATCGTAGCCATCGCGAAATGATCTGCGGCGCAATGGTTCCAAAAAACCCCGCGTGCGTGCCTGGATTTTTGCTTAGAAGAAAGGCGGCGCTTTCGGGTGTAAGCGAATACTTTCCCTGCCGATCTTTCTTCAAAAGATTCAGACCAGCGAGCGCGTTCATTAGAATCCGCAAAGCCCGCGCCGATGCCCCGGTTTTCTCTGCCACTTGCTCTGGTGTTTTCGCGCCGTCTTCCAACGAATCGAAAACCTGGTTACTCACACCCGCGCTGATGATCAACGGCGGCGCGTAAGCGAAGCTCAGTTCCATCAAACGTTCGGGCGTGACTTGTTTCTTGCGACGAGTTTTCTTTGCCATATCGGATTTGAGGTTTCGAAATCTAAGATCGACAAATAAGATTGGGAATCAATTGTGACCAAGCATTCTCCTGAACCTCCGGCGCCTCGCCTCGCGCCTTTCTTCAAAACACGCGAGGAAATGGAAGCCAGTGAACGCGCTGTGCTTGCGCCGTTTGCGGAAAAATCCGGCGACTCGCGCGGCCGGCAATACTCGGAGCCGAGCCATGCGTATCGCACTGAATTCCAACGTGACCGGGCGCGGATCATTCATTCACGCGCGTTTCGTCGAATGGAGTACAAGACCCAGGTCTTTTTGAATGGCACCGGGGACCACCTGCGCACCCGCCTGACGCACTCCATTGAGGTAGCGTCCATTAGCCGCACGATTGCTCGCGCATTACGTCTGAATGAAGATCTCGCCGAAGCGATCGCGCTCGCGCACGATCTGGGACACGCGCCTTTTGGACATTCGGGCGAAGAGATGCTGGCCGAAGGCATGCGCGATCATGGCGGCTTCGATCACAACCGCCAGAGTGTGCGAGTAGTGGAGCTCCTTGAAGACCCTTATCCAAATTTCCCGGGTCTGAACCTGACATTCGAAGTGCGCGAGGGCCTGCGGAAACACGGAGCATTTCATGAGATGGAAGACGTGAAGGGACCGCAGGCGCCTGCTGCTTTACAAAGCCATCGTTGCCCATCGCTGGAAGCGCAGGTCGCAGATTTGGCAGACGAGATCACGTATTACAGCCATGATCTGGATGACGCAGTTGATTTTGAAATCCTCGACGCGGCGCAACTGAAGAAAAACGAGGTTTGGCAGCGAAGCCTGCGGGCTGTGCTGGCACGCTACCCTGACGCTCGGGAGCCGGAACTGCACAAGCTAATCATTGGAGACATTATCGACACGGAAGTGCGCGATCTGGTCTCGACCAGCGCAAAATCCATTGCAGATGCCGGGGTCCAAAGTGCAGACGAAGCGCGCCAGCAGCCAGCGCCCCTGATTCGTTATAGCGATGATTTGTTCCAAGCGAATCGCGATTTGCGAAAATTCCTGTACCAGAACGTTTATTATAATCCGCGCGTTTCCGAAGTGAATCGGCGCGCATGCGAAATGCTGCGGCAGGTTTTCCAGGCATACCTGGCCGATCCGGACAAACTGGGTGATACGGCGGCGAAACGAATTGAGGCCGAGGGATTGCATCGCACGGTATGCGATTACATCGCGGGAATGACGGACCGGTATTTGATGGAAGAACACGCGCGGATTGCCAAGGTAGGGGCGGTTCACCCGAACCGCCCGCGGCGCGGGTGATCACGCTATGGAGCGGGCGATTGAGGTCAATCGCCCCTACCTACGCAGCCGCGCTTCCATTTTCTTCCCGAAGATACTGAATCACCAGCCGCAACCGTTTGTTAATAGAGAGTTCTTCGAGGACGCGTTGACGACGAAGAGGGTCGCTCACAAATGTTGAGGTGACGAGATCGGCAAGCAATTCCGGGTCGCTCAAATCGGAAAGATAGCGGTCTACCTTAGGAGGAAGCTGCCGCGGTCCATCTCCTTTGAGGTTCGAATAAAGTTCGAGTACTTTCGCAGCGAGCGCTTCGGTTTCCACAGACGTGGCGGAGTCGGATTCGAGTGACTCAATCGTTGCAATCGGGAATGGCGCTTCCTGCCGGAAAGCGCTAAATCTGACACGCTCCAGTCCCTGCAGAATCAGGTTCGATGTGCCGTCGCTTCGTTCGACGCATGCGCGAATGAGACCAACCGTTGCGATTTGAAAAAAGTCGGCGGTCGAATTCCATTCCACGCAATGCGGTTTGAGCAGTGCAACGCAAAACATGCGGTGATGGGCCAGGGCATGCTTTAGCATCTCGCGATAGCGCGGTTCAAAGATATGAAGCGGGAGCAGCGCATGCGGAAAAAGCAGGGCGCCAGGCAACGGCATAACTGGCACTTGTTTTGGGAGCGTTACAGATGAGGACATGGCACGTTTCTTTTCTTTGTACGATATGTGCGTTGGAGAAAGAGCAAGCGCGAGGGAGCGTAATTCGTGATTCGTTACCCGCCTCAGGCGGGTTAAACGCGACCGATTTAACGCTTCACGGTTTAATGATTCAACCTCGGGAGGCCGTTCCGAACGCGCGAAGCTGATCAAGCGACATTTGCCCCTCGATGTCGCTTCGGCCGAGTGACACATAGACGAGGGCCGATCCACAACAGGCGAGAAGTACGCGCGAGGCGGCGCCCAGCTTGCCAATTCCCATCGCGCTCACCGCAATATCAACGTCCTGGGCCGCGGCGAAATCGAGCAAGCGCGTCAGTTGCGCCGGAGTGTCGGTGCGCGTCGCCACTTTGAAAAAGTCCGCGCCATATGTCTTCGCCGCGCGCGCTTGAGCTCGCAACCGGCTGGGAGACGGTGTGCTCTTCAGGTGATGAACTGAAATGATGCGCCGCACGTTTTGCCTTCGAGCCAGCCGAAACAACGAAACGAAAACAGGTGCGGAGCGTAGTTCGACATCGATATAACGGGCCCGGGATAGGAATCGAGCGAGCAGATTGTGTCGTTCCGACGGCGATAATCGATTCGTGCCGCCTTCTATCGGATGTCGCGCGGTGATGACGAGCGGCGCGCGTAACCTGGAGATTTTGTTCTCCAGCCGGTCGATCACACGCACAAGGCGATCCAGCCGAAGTTCAAACAAATCCGGTGGCTCGTTCATTCGAATAGCGAAATCGAACTCAGCGGGCGACGTGATGACGCCCACTACCCGGGGTCGCCGGCGGCGATGCCTCCCGGAATCAGGAGTGGTTAGAGAAGGTTCAAGCACGAATCGACACGAACTAACACGTGATTCGTTAAATGTTTACATTGGGTTCACGATTCGACAGTTCAACGTTTTTAACGATTTAACGCCGCGAAGCGAGCATTCTTTCAACGTACTTGGCGAGAATATCGAACTCGAGATTCATCGGATCGCCCACCTGGACCCGGTCCAAATTGGTATGCGTTTTCGTGTAAGGAATAATCCACACGACAAACGTTTCCGAAAGAACTTCGGCGACGGTAAGACTGATTCCATTCACTGCAATCGAGCCCTTGCACGCGACATAATGGGCGAACGCCTTTGGTAACTCGATTTCCAATCGAAAATCTGCGCCGCTTTTCTGATAGGCGATGACGGGCGAGACACAATCGATGTGTCCTTGAACGAAATGTCCCCCAAAACGCTCCGTCCCAGAAACAGCCCGCTCAAGATTCACCGGCTGCATCCGCTGCAGGTTTTTCAGATTTGTACGAGCGATCGTCTCGTCCAAGAGATCGAAAACCAACTCCTCGCCGCGGTGCGAACTCAGTGTGAGGCAACAACCATTAACGGCCAAACTATCGCCGCGCCGTATCTTTTTCGCGACGTGCGGCGCGGCAATTTTCAATTGATTGCCGTTTTTACTTGCACCGACCGCGATTACACTGCCGACTTCTTCAATCAAACCGGTGAACATGATGATAAGGTGTAGAGCGTGATTCGCTAGATAGTTACACGGTTACATCGGATTTACGATTTAACGCTTCAACGATTTAACGTGGCGAAGGCATTCGTGGTTACAAAGGTTCAACCAACCATATTTCAGCGTTTTTTCCGGACGGAGACGGCTGGTGGGTCAGTCCTGCTGCTGTTCGGAATAGCGGCACTGGTGCTGGCCAATTCACCGCTGGCCGAAGCGTACGAACGCCTTTGGCAGATCCGATTAACATTTGGAATCACAGAACACTCGCTATCACTGACGCTGCATCAGTGGATCAACGATGGGCTGATGGCGGTGTTTTTTTTGTTAGTCGGCCTTGAGATCAAGCGTGAGTTAATAGTAGGCGAACTGGCGTCTGTAAGGAAAGCTGCTGTTCCAATTGCGGGCGCGATCGGCGGGATGATTGTCCCGGCTGCAGTCTACTGGATGTGGAACATGAGCGGGCAGAACGCGCGGGGCTGGGGCATCCCGATGGCGACCGATATCGCTTTTGCTCTTGGAGCACTCGCTTTGATTGCTCCGCATGCACCGGCTGGCGCCAGGGTATTTCTTGCCGCGCTGGCGATCGTTGACGATATGGGAGCGGTTCTCGTTATCGCAATTTTCTATTCGCATGCGCTAGCATGGAGCGCGCTGATTGTAGCAGCCTTCATCGTCAGTGTCTTGATCGGATTAAATGTCATGGGGGTCCGCCGCTTGTGGCCATATCTGCTGGGAGGAATTGCTCTCTGGTATTTCGTGCACGAATCCGGCGTGCACGCCACGGTTGCCGGCGTGGCGCTGGCCTTTACGATTCCCACTCATACGCGGATCAATGCGGTGGAATTCTCGCGCAAGGCGCGGGACTTTTTGGCTCGATTCGATCGCACCGACAGCAGTGATTCTCTTGTCCTGACCAGCAAGGGACAACAGGAAGCCGTTTTCGCGATCGAGCATGCGAGAAAAGCTGTGACCGCGCCGATTTTGCGTCTCGAACACGCGCTTCACAACTTCTCGG
>JAALOD010000035.1 GCA_013372845.1 Candidatus Udaeobacter sp. | reverse complement strand
GAGACCGGCTTCCTGTCGATCTTTCTTTGCCCGTTGCTCGATGGACGCCCGTTTCCCAAGTGCAGACCGCCAATTCTCGTTATCTGGCTTTTTCGATGGCTTGGGTTTCGCATCATGATTGGTGCGGGCCTGATCAAACTCCGCGGCGACCCATGCTGGCGCGATCTTACCTGCCTTTACTATCACTACGAAACACAGCCGATTCCGAGTCCCGTCAGTCGCTATCTTCACTTTGCGCCGCTCTGGTTCCAAAAATTTGGGACGGGATGGAACCATTTTGTCGAACTGGTCGTGCCGTGGTTTTCATTTGGTCCACGACACGTGCGGCATGTCGCAGGCGTTTTGCTCGTCACGTTTCAAATTTTTCTCATCATCAGCGGCAACCTTTCGTTCCTCAATTATCTGACAATCATTCCGTTTCTGGCGTGCTTTGACGATACCTTCCTGCGCCATTTTCTACCGGGGCCAGTTGTTAAACGTGCCGAGCGCGCAGCACAGGAATCGCAGCCATCGCGCATCAACAACACCATCGCGATCGCGTTGTCGATCCTGATTGTCTATCTAAGCGTCGCGCCGGTGCTCAATCTCGTTTCCGGACGACAGCTGATGAATTATTCCTACGACCCGCTCGATCTTGTAAATACATATGGAGCGTTCGGTACGGTCGGGCGCGAACGTGACGAAATCATTTTTGAAGGCACTGAAGATTCAGTCATCACCGGCGACACGAAGTGGAAGGAATACGAGTTTAAAGCCAAGCCGGGTGATCCAAATCGGCGGCCGCCCTTCGTTGCGCCATACCAACCGCGGATCGACTGGCAAATCTGGTTCGCTGCCATGGCTTCACCCGCCGAGTATCCATGGACACTGCATTTTGTTTGGAAACTTCTGTATAACGATCCCGGCACGTTGTCACTCCTCGCAAACAATCCGTTCCCGGATGCGCCACCTCATTACATTCGGGCGCGACTCTATCGTTATCAATTCGCTCCAATCGGCGAGAAAGCGTGGTGGAAACGCGAACCAATTGGCGAATGGTTACCCGCGCTCTCGACGGACAGTCCCGAGTTTCGTCGTCTGCTCGAAGCGATGAATTGGTTGGATTGAAACTTCAACAGTGACGAATTTCGTTTCAACTAATGGAATTCATGTGGAAGCCTGTCCGGGTTGTCAGCGCAAATTTTCTGGAGCGGATTGGTGAGCCAGCATCTCGCCTGCATTCTGATTACCTGGCGTATCGTAAGGGCGACATTCCACAGGCTGAGTTGATTGCGCGGCTGCCGCATGTCGCCATGGTCGGGGACAGTGTCTGCATGGGAATTTACATCTCGTCCGCCTGGAGCACGTTTTGGCGCGCTCGCACTTGCCACGGGAATAACTGGTTTCTCGACACTAACCCGGCACCGTTGGGCATTCAGAGCGTCTCGAAGAGACTCGAGGAGCTCACGCCATTTGTTGCGGTTGAATGCGCGGGCATCGGTGCGCTCGTCGATCCCCAAGGCAAACGGCAGAATCTCTTCCGAAGAATTCTTCGGACGCGCAATTTCTCCGGGCAAATTGGCGACTTGCTGGTGATGAAACGTTTTCCGGATTTGGTTCTGATCTCGATCGGACACAACAACGTTGATTGGGCGTGGCGAAGTCCCACCAGCGACTTGGAGCAACCTGAAAGCCGTTTACAACGGCAAAGCCGGGACCTCCGGAACAATTTCACGCGACAAGTGCGGCGCCTCATTGATCGCGCTCGCGTGCAGCGTTACCGCGTCGCAGTCATGGTGTACGGTCTCATCAATTTCGAGTCCTATTTCATAGGCCGCGAAATCGCAGAACGTCTGCGAAGCCAGGACCCATCACGCTACCCGCACCTTGAAAGCACTTACAAATATTTCACGTCCTTTCGGCCGGCTTACCGCTCTAATCTGATTCGCCTTGCAAGGATGGTGAATAAGGAGTTGCGCGAGATGGTAAGCGAACTGAATCGCGAGCTCGCTGGCAACATCAACGTGCAATTGCAATATTCGGATGCCTTCGCGACAGCCGACCTGAGTCGCGTGGAATTGCTGCATCCGATCGATGGCTGGCATGCTTCGGTCCAAGGCCACAATGTTCTCGCGGAAGCCGCGTTTCGCGATCTCGGACCAAGTCTGGAATTTCTTGGAATAAACTGACCGTCGGGTAAGACGACGGCGCGCACGGAGTGACGCGCCCTACCCAGATAGGATGAATCGTCGGCGCTTCAGGTAGGGCGGGCAGTCCTCTGCACGCCGTTTCGCTGACGCGGAACAAGATTGATGACTACAAGTCGCCGCGCTGTTTCAGTCGCTCAATAGTCTCGTCCAACATGCGGTAACCAAAATGGCCCTGTCGAACGCGCAAGAGTTCGGAGCCACGCCACTTTTGCTGGATGGTCTCGAGCTGTTCGAGTGGCGTGATCGAATCGAACTCGCCTGCTGCAAACAAAACTCGGGTCGGATCACATAGCGGCATGTTGTGAATCGGTGAGCTCAGATGAAAATGCCGGGCGACGAGCGACGCCTCGATGTTGGCCCGACGCAGTTCGCGGCGAATGGACCGCGCTGCGGGGCTTTCCCAGATCGCGTGGTCGATGTTTACGATCGGCGCCATCAAGGCGACGAAACGCAGGTCGCGCTCAACCATCGCCAGCAACGCACCGATCCATGCGCCGTAACTGGTGGCGAGTACGCCGAATTCGCCGAAGCCGCGTTCGCGCAATGCACTCATCAATTGGCGTAGCTCCATTACGCCCTGGCGCAACCCCTCCGCGTTGCGGATCAAGTTGCAGGTGATCGCAAGCTCACCGTTCCAATACCCGCGAGGGACACGCGAATAATGGTATGGCAGCCGAACGAAGCAGGCGTTCCAGCCAAGTTGGTTGAAATGCTGTGCGCAACGCCGATAGCCAACAGGGCTCGTGGACATCAGCGCATGCAAAATGAAAACCGTCGGTGCGCTGCGACCACGCTCTGAAGGAAAGAACTCTGCGCATGCGATATTGTTGGCTGGGAATTTGGTCTCGATCGGGCTGCGCCATGTGATAGTTGGGTGACCGTTTCCCAGCGCTTCAGCAAGATTGTCATCGTGCGGCGAGGCATAATATTGATCGGCCGTGATTCGCTCGCACTCCTCCACGTAGCGCTCCATTTCCGCGCGGCTGTGCCCGTTTAGCCGGTGACGCATATGAAGAAAATTGATCGATGCGCAAAGAAGCGAATCGACTGTTATGGCAGTCATACGCTCGAGTCTGTCATTCTGAGCGGAGGGAAGCGGAGTCGAAGAATCCCGCGGTGATACCCTAAATTTTTGCCACGGGGTCCCTCGACTTCGCTCGGGATGACGTGCGGATTTGCTCATCCGTTCTTGTGGCGGGTGCGGCAGGTCGTCGCTTGTCAGCTGAAACGTTTTCTGCAGTTCCGCGTAAAGGTTTTTGAATGCCGCCGTCAATTCGAATTCGATCCGCGCGCGCGCCTCCGATTTTTGCAGCTCGGGAAAATGCGAGATTGGATTTCCGAACGCGATCCAGACCGGCGTGCGCCTGCCTGGGGCGGGCAGCCAACGTCTAGTGGAATAGAGGCGATCACTACCTACGATGACGCACGGTAAAATCGGAATGCCGGCGATGTGCGCGAGTGTTGACGCGCCCGGCCGCAGCGGCGCGCCTTCGAGCAGCGATCGCTCGCCGTCACGAATCCCGCCTTCGGGGAAAAGACCGACGATGCGTCCCTCTTTGAGGCGCTCGATGGCGGTCCGGATCGTTTTGCGATTCGCACGATCTCGGTCCGCTGGGAACGTATCGACCGCGCGCAAAAGAAATCCCACGACCGGCAACCGAAAAAATTCAGCCATTGTCATCCAGTCAATTTTTCGTCCGATCACTGACGAAATGATGAATGGATCGAAATGGCTGATGTGATTGGCTGCCACCAAAAAACCGCCCGTGCGATTTGTATTTTCGCGCCGGATGACCCGAACACGCGTCACACAACCAAGGAGGAGCTTCACTAACAGCTTTCCCGTGCGATAAGATGTGGTTTTGATCTGCACTGATTGAGTGTTTCGCTGCCCGGTGTTTTCGGAAGCCTATTTTTCAGGCTGATTCCTTTTTATAACGTGGTATCATGTTGGTGGTTCCGACGCGAGGTTTTGGTTATGAAACCCAGGAGTCCTTCCACGGGCGGTAAGGGGCAATTTCCGCACACGGACTACTTTTTCCATTCTGGTTTCGGTCAATGGCACGGCGGCTATTTTTCGCCTTACGACGGGGAGGAAAGATACGGATTCAGAAATTTTTACAATTTAGGACGCGAATTCCGTATCGAAGCTGCGCGGGAGCGTGCCAGGGAAATGGCGGTATTTGCACTGATTGTTCTGACCTCCGCGTGGCCGGTACTCTACATGGTGGTCACCGTGGTGAAACTGCTGAGTAGGGGTCGTCCAATAGACCAGTAGCGAGTCTTCCTCGATTTGTCCCAACAGGCACGACGCCGGCGCGACTATCCTCTTGGCCAAAGAAATTCGTCGCGGTATTCGGGCGTTTTGTCGGGTGCTACGCCGTGGCGTGTGACGTTTTCCGTTACGACGCGCGGGATGAGGAAGTTCAGCAAATAATCTTCGCCACCAGCTTTAGTGCCGCTGCCGCTCATCTTGAATCCGCCAAAGGGATGACGGCCAACGATCGCGCCGGTGCACGGGCGGTTGATGTAAACATTGCCGGCTTCCAACTGCGCTTTGACACGCTCGATGTTGGCCGGGCTGCGCGAGAAAAAGCCGCCGGTTAACGCGTAATCAGTACCGTTGGCGACTCCGATCGCTTCATCGAGGTCACGCACTTTAATCACACTGAGCACTGGCCCGAAAATCTCCTCGCGCGCGATCCGCATGCTTGGTTTCACTCCGGTGAAAATCGTAGGCGGAATGAAATAACCGTGCGGCGGAACTTCTTTCGCCTGATAAGCCAGCGTCGCCTCGCCCTTGCCAATCTCGATGTAATCCAGAATGCGCCGGTAAGCGGCCTCGTCAATTACCGGCCCGACTACGATGCCCGGTTCCTCCGGATTGCCGACGCGTACGCTGGCGGCGGCACCGAGCAAACGTTCTACGACGCGGTCGTGGTTTTCTTCTAGAACGATCAGCCGCGAGAGCGCGGAACATTTCTGGCCTTGAAAACCGAACGCGGAATAAATCGAATCGACAATTGCTTCATCCAGGTCGGCGTCGGAATCAACGATCATGGCGTTTTTGCCGCCCATCTCGCAGATAACGCGCTTGAGCTCCCGTTGGCGTTCGCGCGTTTTGCCGGCACTCTCCCAAATCCACAGCCCCACCTCGCGTGACCCTGTGAAGGCGATCAAGTCAACGTCTTTGTGATCAACCATGTGCGCGCCGATGACCGAGCCTTTGCCGTTGAGAAAATTCAATACCCCGGGCGGCACGCCGGCTTCCTCGTAAATTTCCATCAGCATGGCGCCGATGATGACCGATTGCTCGGATGGTTTCATGATCACGGTGTTGCCGGTGACCAGTGAGGCGCTGACCATGCCGCACAGGATCGCCATCGGAAAATTCCACGGCGCGATTACGAGCGCGACGCCGCGCGGCCAGTAATGCTGATAGCTTTCTTCGCCGGGCACGTTTTGGGTGAGCCTGGGCCGGCCTATCAAGCGCATCTGGCGGGCGTAGAAGGTGCAAAAATCGATGGCTTCGGCAATGTCGCCGTCCGCCTGAGCCCAAGGCTTGCCAACTTCAAAGACTTCGAGCGCGGACAGCTCGAATCGGCGGCGCTCGAGAATTTCGGCGACGCGTTGCAGTAATTGACACCGTTGTTCAAACGAAGTGCGACGCCATTTCTCGAACGCCGCGCGGGCTGCGGCGACGGCGCGGTCGGCTTCGGGAATGCCGGCTTCGGCTGCGTAACCGACGATTTGGTCTGGCTGGCTCGGATTGACCGAGGAAAACATCTTATCGGTCCAAATCTTCTCGCCGTTGATTGTGAGCGGAACTTTGCGTCCAAATTGTTTGCGCTGTTCGCGCAGCGCAGCCCGCATTCTTTCCTGGTTCTCGGGCAAGGCGAAGTTCGTTAGGGGCGCATTTTCGTAGGGAGCGCCCGGCTGTGTCTTTGGTGTCGTTGTTGTCATATTTATCGTGGCATTTGATGGCGGTAGAACGCCGTTTCGGTTCCGGCGCAAAATTTCGCATGGATCGCGCAACAAATCTTCTACGGGCACATTCTCGGAAAATTTTGCCCGCAAAAATCCTTCGTTCGATGTGTTCTCAAGCAGGCGTCGGACCAGATAGGACATTCCAGGGAGCAGGTCACCGACCGGGGAATATTCGCGGACGCGATAACCCATATCCACCAACGCGCGCTTGATTGGGCCGGCCATCCCATAGAGCAACTGAAACTCGAAACGGCTGCGATCGATCTCAAGTTCCTCCGCGAACGCCTGTGCGTGGGCGATGCTCCGAACATTGTGTGAGCCAAATGCAGAGGTAACGGTGGATTCGTTCTCCAACAGTAACCGCGTAAGCGTTTCGAAATTCGCATCACTCGCCGGCTTCTGAAGATAAACCGGACAGTCCCAACCGTTCTGGCGTGACTTCGCTGTTTCATAATCCCAGTACGCGCCTTTCACCAGCCGGACTGCGAAGCGTGTGCCGCGGGCGCGTCCCCACTCAATCAAGTCGCGCAAATCGGCTTCAGAGTCTCGCAGGTACGCTTGAGTGACGATCCCTACGTGCGGCCAATCCTTAAACTCTTCCTCCGTGAAGATGGTTTTGAATAGTTCCAGAGTAATATTTTTGTGCGCATAGCTTTCCATGTCGAAATTGATGAAAGCGCCCAGCTCTCGCGCACGGCGCAAAAGCGGCCGCAACTTCGGCGCGAGACGGGCGATTGCATCCGCCGGATTCTCCGGACTGATTTGCGAATAAAGCGCAGAAATTTTGACCGAAACATTTACAACCGGAAAAAGCTCGGAATTTTTGCCTAGCGGATCGGTCCAGTTTCTTGTTTCACGCGCGAGACCCTCCAGCAAATCAAGGTAACGCGCTGCATAATCGTCGGCTTCCGTTTCGCTAACCACAGCTTCTCCCAAAAGGTCGACCGTGAAGCCAATTTTTTGAGTGCGGCGCTTTCGCAGTATCTGCAACACATCATTCGAATTTCGTCCGGCAATGAACTGACGCGCCATTTCGGAGACGTTCCACCGCAGGATGGGCCCGCTGAGCCATGGAACTATGCGCGCCAGACGAGTGCCGGCCCCCAAAAATTCTGAAAGTTTTCGCGAATCATGGGCCTCGGCGAAGTATTCCTGGAGATGCTCGACAACTTCGCCTGAGGTACGCAGCGAAGGTAGGACATCTACGAAACGAAACAGTTGGAGTTTGAGCTGCTCATCGCGCATCGAGATCGTCATCAGTCGCTGATAAAATCCGGCCTTGCTGAAGAGCGACTCGGGGTGTTTATCGACCAGTTTGAAGATGCGCCGTCCGCGCTGCTCGATTTCGCTTTGAAGCGACCTCATTTAACGAAATTAGTGCGGCGCAATGCGTTAAGCAAAGACAGAACCAGACGCCTGTATGGCTCTCAAAAAAATTTACGTCCAGACACGCGCACTTTGTGGCTCGTTTCCGAAATGAGAATGAAATTGCTTCAAGCAATTTTGAGGAGCAAGTGGAGGAGATTTGCCTGGCAGACTCCGGAGGCCCAGGGCTCGGATCTGTCAGGCAATCTCTTTTTGTGCTGATTGATCCAGCGTAGAAACTCGCGTAGCAAAGAGGGTAATGACCGTAGAGCGCAACGAATTTGCGAGCGATAACACCGCACCGATTTGCCCCGAGGCGTGGGCTGCCCAGCAGGGAGCCAATGCGGACTATGCCGCAGCGTATGGCGAGGACCGCTGGACGGCGCGCGTGTGCGATCGGATTCGTGAAATCTTTGAGACCGATTGCGACGTTTTTTTTGTGTTCACTGGCACGGCGGCCAACGCGCTGGCGCTCGCGCAAATGTGTCAATCATTTCGCGGGATTATTTGCCATCAGAACGCCCACATTCAGACCGACGAATGCGGCGGGCCGGAATTTTTCACCGGCGGATCGAAACTGCTCTTGGTCGGGGGCGGAAACGGCAAGATCGATATTGGCCAGGCCAAAGCGCTGCTTATGCGTCAGAATGAGTTCCACTCGCACAAGCCGGGCGCGATCAGCATCGCACAAGCGACAGAGCTCGGAACGGTTTATACGCGCGACGAAATTGCGGCGCTCACTGAACTGGCTCGTGCCAATGAACTGTTTGTGCACATGGACGGTGCGCGTTTCGCCAACGCAATTACGTCGCTCAACTGCGCGCCAAGAACGATTACATGGGAGATTGGAGTTGACGTTCTCTGCTTCGGAGGGACAAAGAACGGCACGGCTGCTGGTGAGTTAGTGATATTTTTCAGTAAACAGGTTTCGCGTGAGTTCGACTATCGAGTGAAACAAGCCGGACAGCTCGGCTCGAAGATGCGCTTCCTGGCTGCACCGTGGCTGGGACTTTTGGCAGGTGACGTATGGCTGCAAAACGCGCGGCATGCCAATCGCGCTGCACGCCAGCTTGCGCAAAACCTGCAAAGCGAGGCAAACGTTGAAATTGTATTCCCAGTGCAGGCAAATGCGGTCTTTGCGCGGATGAACGATCAACTTGTGCGCGGCCTCCACGCGCGCGGATGGCGTTTTTACAAATTTATCGAGCCTGATGTTTATCGTCTGACGTGCTCTTGGGCGACCACTGAGGGTGATATCGGCGATTTCATTCGTGACGTTGCGCTAATTCATTGAACGAATAGCGATCAGTGACATCTGTATGAAGGTAAAATGAATGCGCTTGTGCGAATTTTGATGCTTGCTCCCATCCTGCTTGGCGGGTGCCGGGCGACCCACGACGTAGCGACTACTTCCTACCACGTGACCCGCGGCGCAGCGGTAGGCTCGTACAAAGTGGCTCGGGCCGTCGCGGTCGGTTCGTATCGTGTTGCCAGTGCTCCGGTGCATTATGCGACGCGGAAGAGAGGCGACGAGTCATCAACCATGGTCGGAACGGAGACTCCGTCCGATGTTACGAATCCCGGCCAATCAATTCCGCCAGAGACGGCGTCAGCCTCGCAACAGCAACCGCAAGTTGAGGCCGAGCGCGGCCAGAGCCGAGGATCGAGTGGAACTTCGGTCATGTCTCGCAAGGAGGCAGCGCAGTCATCAACGAGCGTCTCATCCTCGCGCGCTTCTGCTCCATCGACGGCGTTTCCGACAGGAAAATTAGTCCCTGGCAAACCGGGATATGTCTTCAGCCCATTCGACAAGGAAGGAAGATACGTGGATGTAAGTGGCTTCGCGTCTGGCACCAAAGTGAAAGATCCTTGGACCGATAAGATCTTTCTTGTTCCATAAGTTGTTGCGCGTCTGGCGTCGTCGGGCCACACCATCGCCGATTGCCGCGAACTGCAGCGAGTGCTAGGTAATAACATGAGACCGGCATCGCGAGTTGCGGCGTACCTCGCTGCTTTGTCTGTGCTCGCTTTGGCGTCGCAGAGCCGGGCTCAGGTTTATCAAGGAAAAGAACTCGTCAAGTCCGAGCTTCTGGCTGATACAAACGCCATTGTTCCCGGAAAACCGTTCACCATCGGTTTGCTGCTTCGAATGGCTCCGGGCTGGCACACCTACTGGGCGTTCTCTGGCGACGCCGGTCTTCCTACGGAATTGAAATGGAAGCTGCCATCGGGATGGAAAATCGGCGAGATTAAATGGCCAATTCCCCTGAAAACAATCGATCCGGGCGATATTGAGACCTACGGCTATGAAGATGAAGTCCTGCTGATGCAGGAAATCACGCCGCCTCAGAAGCTCGACGATTCAACAGTAAAGCTTTCAGCTGAGGCAAACTGGCTTGTCTGCGAGAAAATCTGCATCCCTGGCAGCGCAACACCGCAGCTGGAGTTACCGGTATCGACAACGAATCAGCCAGCGAACTTGGAAGTCTTTGCGCGCTACCGGCGTTTATTGCCTCAAAACTGGCCAGAGTCGAACGCGGCGACGGCAAACTGGAGCCGGGTTGGACGTGATCTTCGTCTAAAGATTGCGAGCGAAACTCTGGTCAATTATGCGGCGCTGGACTTTTTCCCATTGCCAGAACAAGGCGTTGTTGTTGGCCATCCAACGATCGAATCACGCAATAGGAATGAAGTTGTCTTTCGAATTCCGATTGAGTCTTCGGAAAAAAGCCTGTCGTCCATCGCGGGCCTGGTCGTTTATTCGCAGCACCCGAACGGAGAGGACCGCGCGGCGTGGCGAATTTCAGCGGCTCCGACTGTTGCGGCGACTAGTGCCCCGCCCGCCCGCGGAATCTTCACTTTTCTGCTCTTCGGATTCCTCGGCGGCCTCATTTTGAATTTGATGCCGTGCGTTTTGCCGGTGATTTCGCTGAAAATCTTTGGATTCATTCAACAGGCGGGCCAAAGCCGGCGGAAAGTTTTGCGGAGCGGGATTGCGTTTACGGCGGGAATCTTCGCCTGGTTCGTCGGACTTGCGCTGCTTCTGATTGTGCTCAAAGGCGCAGGACGCGACGTGACCTGGGGCGGCTTTCAATTCACGAACGCATATTTTGTTCTTGCGCTGAGTGTAATTGTCCTCGTGTTCGCACTGAACCTCTTTGGCGTGTTCGAAATTTCGCTGCCACAAGGCATGACACGCGGGTTGCTTTCAACCACCGAGCGCAAAAACGATTTGGGCTCATTTTTCCAGGGCATATTCGCGACTGTTCTGGCGACACCGTGCACTGCGCCGTTTCTTGGAACCGCACTTGGCTTTGCGTTTTCGCAATCGGCTGCAGTTATCCTGGCGATGTTCGTTGCGATTGCCGCTGGAATGAGTTCGCCGTACCTGCTTTTAAGCGCTCAACCCGCCTGGCTACGATTTCTGCCAAAGCCGGGGCCGTGGATGGTGCATGTGAAACAATTCATGGGCTTTCTGCTATTGGCCACGTTGCTGTTTCTTCTTTACGTGCTCGGTGCTCAGCGCGGCTTGGAAGGAGCGATTTGGGCAAGCTGCTTTCTTCTCGTGATTAGTGTCGCCTGCTGGATGAAGGGCGCGTTCGTTCTCCCAACTGCATCAGTGATGAAGCGAGCTGTTGTGCTTGGACTCATGCTCGTGCTCGTAATCGGAAGCGGCATTTATTTCATCGGCGGCAAATTTCGATCTAGCAATGTCGCGTTAGCCGGTTCGCGACTTCGCGGCGACTGGCAGGTGTTCACACCCGAGGGGTTGCAGGCGGAACTGGACCAGGGCCATTCCGTGTTTGTCGATTTTACGGCTGCGTGGTGCATTACTTGCAAATTTAACGAGGCCAATGTTCTCGAGAGTACCGAGGTGCGAGAGGCGTTTGAGCGTCACGCGATTGTGAAATTGAAAGCCGACTGGACTAACGGCGACCCAACGATCACGAAATTGTTGCAGCAGTTCGGGCGCCCCGGCGTTCCGCTTTACGTGCTCTACCCCGGAAAAAACGAAAAACCGATTGTTTTCCCGGAAGTGCTCACCAAAGGCATGGTCCTGGAAAAACTCCAGACCGCGGCGCGCAGGGTTGCCGCACAATAGGATCTTGGGGATGTCCGCTCAAGTCATCGCGCCTGTTCCACAGGCTACAGTTGTGTTTCCGTTGTCCTTTGCCAATATGTTGATTGCAAGAAAATTGAACTACTTAATAACTTCGTTTTCTAATCCGTTTATGAACAAAAAAATAACCTTAACCGTTTTCACTTCACTGATCGCTACTGCAATCTTCGCCTTGGAGCCGCCGCCGGTCGGCAGCGCCGCTCCGGATTTTTCGCTGCCCGACGCGAAAGGTGAGACGCATTCACTTTCCCAATACAAGGGCAAGTACGTCGTGCTCGAATGGTTTAATCCGGAATGCCCGTTTGTTAAGAAACATTACGGCACCGACAACATGCAAAAGTTGCAGAAAGAATACACAGACAAGGGCGTGGTTTGGCTGACCATCGATTCCAATGCGCCCGGTACTGAAGGCAATTTGACGCCGGAACAGGCCCAGAAAGTCGCAACCTCCTGGAAGACGCATGAGACTGCGTTGCTACTCGATCCGGACGGCAAAGTGGGTCGCGCTTATGGCGCCAAGAACACGCCAAACATGGTGATCATCAATCCGGACGGAAAAATCGTTTACCATGGGGCGATCGACAGCAAGGCGACGCCCAACCCGGCGGATATCCCCAGCTCGACGAACTATGTCAAAGCAGCGTTGGATCAATCATTGGCGGGCAAATCTGTCTCCACGCCACAAACCAAACCATACGGCTGCTCGGTTAAATATAAATCCTCGTAATTTTGTAGCTGCGGTCGCTGAACACGGCCGGCCGGCGTCACTAGATGCCGGCTACAGGATTTCGAAGCGGCGGTCGGACACGACCGCCGCTTCTCTTTATATCATCGGTCCTAAAAGTTCGGTGCAACGTGACCCGAATTGCATCTTAAAGATGAGAGACAGGGCCTTGTTCCAGGCATGACTTGTTCAGCCAGATGTATGAGAGCTGCTCTCGCTCTGCGGCGCCGAGCGCTTTGATGAACAGCTCCGGTGACCCAAAAACATTCGCGAATAAGGGCGAAAGTATCCTGATCCTGCTCCTTTGTCTTGCGGCGGCTACTCGGGTCTTTATTTTCTCGGCCGCGTTCCCGTTCTTTAGCAATGTCGATGAAGACCTGCATTTTGATCTCATCACGCAATATTCACACGGCCATTTCCCGCGCACTTTCGATCGGCTAAAAGAGGAAACCCTTAGCTGGATTGTGCCTTATGCGTCGCCTGAGTTTCTGTTTACACCGGACCAATTCCCGGGCGCGAAATTTCCGCCTCCTTTGTGGAAACAATCTGGTGCCAGCGCAGAGGCAGAGATTGCCGCCACAAGAGCCGCCTGGAGCAGTGAAACTAATTTCGAATCCTCTCAGCCGCCGCTGTATTACATCGTAGCGAGTGTTTGGTGGCGCGTTGGACAGTGCCTCGGACTAGCTGGCCTTCGATCGCTTTACTGGATCCGTTTCCTGAATGGCCTTCTGATGGCACTCACTGTGTGGCTCGGTTATCTGGTTGGACGAACGGTCGCGCCTGATCGGCTGGAATTGCGCGTCGGCTTGCCGTTGCTGCTCGCGTTTATTCCTCAGAACGTTTTTTACGCTCTTAATAATGATGTTCTGTCGCCTGTGTGTTTCGGTTGGATTGTTTCTTTGCGTTCTCCAATGGTTGCGTACAAGCAGACCGACTCTGTTACTTGGCGCACTCACAGGTCTGGCAATCGCGGCTACGTACCTGACCAAACTATCCAACTTGCCGCTGGTCGTTGTGGTCTTGGTTGCAATTATCGCGAAGCTGCCCGTCGCCATCCGGCAAAAACCAAAGGCCGCCCTGATCGCATATGCAGTGCTTGTCTTCTGCGCTGCTATTCCGATTGGGAGTTGGATCGTTTGGACAAAATATCAGTTTGGCGATCTCACCGGATCAGCACCAAAAATCACTTTGCTTGGTTGGACGCACAAACCATTTTCAGACTGGTGGCAGCATCCAATTTTTACGCTGCGAGGTTTTTGGGCTTTTTGGTGGGACCTCATCACTAGTTTCTGGTGCGGCGAAGTAAAATGGCGCGGTCAGCCGCTAAGTTGTCCAGTTACCGACGGACTGTATGCAGCTTCCACGCCAGTCTTGCTCGCCGCTGCGCTACTTGGATTGCGAAAGAAAGCCGGCCTCTCAACGTTTCAGCGGCAAGCGATTGGCGTAGCGGCTTTATGTTTTATCGCATCGGTTGGATTTCTGGCGTTACTGTCCATTCAGTTTGATTTCGGCAATTGTATTAATCCCTCGCGCGCGCATCCATATTTTGCATCGGGCCGATTGCTTACCGGCGCACTGATTCCATTCGCCTTATCTTATGTTTATGGCATCGACTGGCTGCTCCGCCGAATCAATCCTGTTCTGCCTCTTCTGGTACTCGGCGTCATCTTGCTGTTTATGACGACATCGGAAATCGTAGTCAATCGCGTCGCGTTCCAAAGCGAGCACAACTTGTTTCATCTTTAGAAGATTCCCACAACTTGCCGACGGATTGAGAGATTTCGGACAGGCTATACCGAGCCCCGCCTTGGCGAGAGCCGCGCGAGCAGACGCAGGATCGGCATCGGGGTTATTCGGACGAGAAACATCCCGAGTTTCATCGGGAAGCCTGGAATAATAAGAGGGCGGTTCGCCTCGAGTGCCGCAAGCGCGTCGCGCACCACTTGTTCTACGGGAACGAAAACGAACTCCGGGCCGGTATCCGGTTGAGCGCCCGGGCGTTTGGCGACTTCCTGAAATTCCGTGTGCACGGGACCCGGACAAAGAGCGCAGACGCTTACGCCTGTCCCCCGAAGTTCCGCCCGAAGCGCTTCAGAGAGGCTTGTGACGTAGGCTTTGGTTGCCGCGTAAACGGCAAAGTCGGGAATCGGAAGAAATCCAGCCGACGAGCTAACGTTCAGAATGCCGCCACGTCCTGTGGCGATCATTCGTGGCAGTAAGTGGCGAGTGAGTGTGGTGAGGGCGACAATGTTCACGAGCGTCATTTGCTCGTTGCGAATTGGATTGCTTGTCGCGAAGGGACCGCTGTCGCCCAATCCGGCATTATTGATCAAGAGATCGACGTCAATCCCTTCATGATCCAGCCATGCGAGCAGTTCATTCAGTTGTGCAAGATCGGCGAGATCAATTTTGCGAGACGAAACCGCGAGCTTCGGATATTGTCGATTTAGTTCGTCGCGCAGTTCGTTGAGCCTTTGCTCGCGGCGCGCAATTAGAATGAGCGATCGCGCGCGACCGCCGAGTTGGCGCGCAAATTCGCGACCGATCCCAGCGGAAGCGCCGGTGATCAGCGCGTTACAGCCTTCGAGTTCCATTTGATGTTGTAGGCGAGGGCGTTGACCTCGCCTTGTTACCGTAGGCAGCTTCCTTTCTGCCGCGGTCAACGCCCGCGGCTACAACACCGCTGCTATTCATTAAATGCAGATCCTTGAGTTCATGCTTCGTGAGCGCCCGCCAATGCCCGCAGGGCAAATCGCCGAGCCGAAGATTTCCGACTCTAACACGCAGAAGATGTTTGACGCGGTATCCGACGGCCTGAAACATGCGCCGAATCTGCCGATTTATTCCCTGCCGCAAGATAACGCGAAGACGCGTAGGCGAGAGGGAACGAAGGCGCGCAATCTTCGCGCGTTGGCCATCAAGAACAATTCCGCCCAGCAGCTTTGGAGCAAGCGACGGATCCCACGGTCGATCCAGTGTGATCTCATACTCCTTGTCGACCTTGAAACGGGGGTGGGTGAGTCGCTGGGCCAATTCGCCATCGTTCGTCAGAAGCAGCAAACCTTCTGTTTGCGCATCGAGACGTCCGACATTGAAGAGTCGAGAAAATTTTTCCGGCAGGAGATCAAAGACCGTGTCGCGCGCATGGAGATCTTTTCGAGTCGAAACGAATCCGCCGGGTTTATGCAACATGATCGTAAGGGCTGGAGCGCGGCAAACAAGTTTATGATCGACCTTGACGTGGTCGCGCGCCTCTGCCTGCGCACTGAAGTTTGTGCAGACCTTGCCATTGATTGTTACGCGGCCGGCAGCGATCAACTCATCGCAATGCCGACGTGAACCAAGACCGGCAGCAGCGAGGAAGCGGTTGAGACGCACTTAAGCGAGTGAGATGCGATTGTGGAGAAGCGACACGAACAGGCGAAAGCGCCAAAAGTCATTTTTCACCAATCACTTCTCACGCTTGTGGTTAAACATCTGGCTTCGTTTTGGGCAGGCCGATGACTTTCTGGTCTTCCTTCCATTGACCGCGCTTTTTTAAAAGCTCGACCCGTTCGAAGCGTTTTAGCACATTGCGCTTGGCGGCGATTGTGCTGGCTCCCTTTAAACTGCGATGTTGCGACATGGGTTCAGTTAATGAGTTAAAATGTTACCCGCCTCAGGCGGGTTAAACGGGAAAAGAGCTCGCACACTAATTCAGCTCTGGAATTTTTCAAGGTGAACACATCGTTCCTTTTTAACCTTGTAACCTTTTAGCAAATCAACAACTCGTCATAATTGATTACTGAGCACGACGTAGGTCCCGCACTTTGTGATTTGATGGTAGATGTGAAAGTGGCTGGTTAAGATTTGCTTCCAGTGATCGGCCCGGCTTTCCTCAATAATCAGATAAACCGCGTCGGGTTGACCCCATTTTTCCAATACCGCGGACTCTTTCAAAAACATGTCAATAGAGGGATTGCCCAATGGGGTCTCTTTCTCGGGCTTCTGATTAACTAGGAGAAATTTCCGGTTCAGATAAAAAATGAGGCTACTACTGTCGTCGAGCGGTCCTTCAAAGATTGCGTTCCCGCCTGCATCCAGCCGTGGATTTAGAAAGCGCGCCATATCAGCAAGTGAAAAATAAGGGGCGGTGTGCGCGACCGCTTCCATCATGCTGAGGCCGCCCGGGATCATCGACGCGGCCAGGGCGATGGCCGCAAGTCTCTCGCGTTGCTTGGAAATAAAGTACAGGGCTACCAGCGACAAACAGATGAGCGAGATGCCAAAGATCGCAACCAAGGGTCGAAATGCCAGCCATGTTGAAACTGGCATATCCTGCAACGCCTTCCAGGCCGTCCAGCGCGCGTCCATTGTCCCCCAGTTTCCGTTCAGAGCGCGGGCCGCGCCCGCAAGAAAAAATACCGCCGCCGCGGTCATCATGCCGACGAGTCCAACAGCGATTGCACCGGCGGCACGTAACCCCTGCGGTATCCGCTCCCAGGCAACGGCTGCCCAGAGCGCGAATGCACTCCACATGCTCATTGAATAATAATCCTGGCGTTGCCCCAGAAACAGCAGCGGAATAAAAACCACCCCCATCCAGCAAAGCGGCAGTGCATCCGCGAAACTGATCTCGCGCGGTCGAATCAAACGGCGCCAGGCAAAAATAACGCCGGGCAAGAGCGCAATCGACCATGGAAACCACCAGGCGAGATGCATGACCAGAAACTGGTACGCAGGCACGCCAAGGAAATCATGTGTTTCATCGGTAAGTCCGCGCAGATGGCCCAGCCATTCCGAGCTGATCTGATAACGAAAATACCCGGGGAAATGCCATTGTGCCCAAATGTGCCATGGTGCGACGATCAGAGCGAAAATCGCGAGATATTCCCATCGCAACAGCCCACGAAATCGTATGCGTGCTTCGCGGTAGAAGATTGAGAGGATAAGAAAAACCGCGGCGGGATAAGCGATGCCGAGCAAACCTTTGGTCAGGCAGGCGAAAGCCGAGCAAATCCAAACGCCGGCGAACCAGGTGCGGCGGTTACGCCGGCGCTGATAACCGCCGATCGCGCAAAAAATGGTACCAGCGATGAGCGCGCTGACCAGCGGTTCGGGCATGACGATGCGCGCGAGCAGAAATGTGCCGCACAGACTCAGATAAATCAGACCAGCGATAAAACCGCGCCAGTAATCTGTGAGCTTTTCTCCGATCAAAAAGATGAGGCCAGTACAGGCCACAACCGCAAGAGCGACCGGGAGCCTGGCAGTTGCCGCGTTGACGCCGAAGAGCTTAAACGAAATGATGATCAGCCAGTAGAGCAAGGGGGGTTTTTGCAGGCGCGGCGCGCCATTGTTCGTGGGTAGAAGCCAATGATGCGTCTCGACCATCTCGCGGGCGGCTCCCGCGTATTGTCCTTCCGTCTGGCTGTACAAATCGCCGGAACCAATCGTCGCCACGTGCAGCAGCGCAGCCAACGCAATCAGAATAACGAACAAGGCATGGCGCGTAGGCGGTGGCGGCAGCGCCGGCGGCTCAAGCAGAGTTTCTTCTAGACTTAGGCTGCGGGCGCCAGCAGTCATTGAATGTATTTCTTGCCAGGAATTGGAGCTTGCGATTCACGCTGCAATTCGGCGGAATCATCGCTGCGATATTTTTCCCAGTGCTCCGGCAAACGAAGCAGTTTTCCTTCAGGCATCTCGATCAGTGCAAGCATCTGGCTGCATTGGGCGATGAGCGTATTATCTTTGGGTCGTGTAATCTGGAATGCACACCAGAACCGCACGCGCTCCACCCTGTCCAGCCGGCCTTCAATCACGAGTTGATCTCCAAGCTTAGCCGGCCGGCGATAATCAATCTCGGTTCGCACGACTACCGGATACCTTCGATTCTCGGCCATTTCCGTCAGGGCGAGGCCGAGCTCTTCAGCAAGAAGCGTACGCGCGATCTCGATGAAACGCAGATAAGCGATGTTCGAGACAACACCTCCGCAATCGGTATCGAAAAACATCACCTGTACTTGTGTGCAAATGCGCGGAGAAACGGCCATGGTAGGACTTCAAACTTGAGGGTTTAGATCCGCTCGCTTTTGCTTCGTAACACGTAAAACGATAATTCGGCGGTTTCGTGGCTCATGCGCGCGAGTGTGAGATTTGAGAGGTCAGATTTCAAATTTGAAATTCGCTTGACTGGTTGCGGAGGACCAACAGCACAGCATCGGCAACTTCCTCGACGCTGACCGCCCTCATGCAGCGGAAATCAATCGGACATTCGCGAAGAAAACATGGGCTGCATTCGACATGATGCCGCAGAATGATGTGACCGTTGCCAAGTGGGCCAGTGAGTCGGGGCTCCGTTGAGCCGAAAATGGCAACGACACGTATTCCCAACAATGCGGCAAGATGCATTGTGCCCGTATCGTTCGTAAGCAGTAAACGGCATTGGTGCAGTTCGTCGATTAGTTGGTCGAGCGTGGTCTGACCAATTCGATTCACACAGTGATTACCAAGCGCGGCCGCGATCTGCTCGCCAGCCGAGGCGTCGCGCGCCGTTCCAAACAACATCCATTGGACAGGCGTTTGCGCGCCAATTCTTTCGGCCGCCTCGGCAAAACGCTCGGGTAACCAGCGTTTCGCCGGGCCATATTCGGCACCGGGACAAAGACCGATTTTGATCGGCTGGCGGTCGATGGCCATTTGGAGGCTGTCTGCTGACCGTCGAACGCCTGCTAGCGATCTGTCGGAGTTAGACGTATCTGAGCCGCATTCGCGCGCGATACGGAGAAAACGGAGCGAATGATGTTCCGGCGGGCCTGGCTTTCGTGGGACCGGCACGATTTGGTTAAGCAGCCAGCGTCGCCAATGGCCGCGATAACCAACTCTTCGGGGAATTGCGGTCAGCCATGACTCCAACGCGGCGCGCAGCGAATTTGGGAAAAGGATGGCCACATCAAAAGACGGTTCGCGCCAAAGTAACTGCATAGCTGAAAGCAGTCGACTTCCTGACAGAGGAATAATTGCATCCACTTCGGGAACCAGCTTCCATATCGGCGCAATGCTTTCCGCGGCGGCAATAGTAACTCGCGCGTCGGGACGCCCAGCCTTGATTGCCCGGACCGCGGGCACGCTCATCACGGAGTCACCGAGCCAGTTGCTTGAACGAATGAGAATTCGGAATGGCTTTAAATCTTGGGGTGAAACTCCCGGTGGTATATAGACGCCACGTTTGTATAGCGCCAGAAGGAAGTTGGGCTGGGGCGTTTTCCAGCGATTGTGCACCCAAAACCAATCTTCCGGTGCGACGCGAATTTGCCGTTCGATGATCTGATTTATTTCTGCAGTCAGCTCAACAACAGAGCCCTCCGCCTTAGGCGGATCAAAGCGCTCGGTAAACACCAGACGCCAGCGCGCTGGACCGATTGTGTAAACCCCCGCAGCGATTAGCGCCGCTCGGGTCCTCTTGGCAAGCAAGGCTGGTAGCGGTGAAGTGGATGCCAGCCTTCCAAAGAAGGGCGTCCACAGCCCGTGATCGCCAGCGTGCTGGTCGGACAAAACACCAACGCCACCGCCGGACCGCAGCAGATCGATCACGGGTTGAAATCCCTGCTGGCGATCGAACAATTCCAGGCCAGTTTGGCCGCGCGTCCGGCGCACATGCGCGTCAATGAAGCGATTGCCAAGTTTTTGATAGACACTAGCATTCCGTACGTAGCCGACAAACCTCGGCATCAGTTGCGCGAACAATTCCCATATTCCGAGATGACTCAAAACGAGCACCACCGGAACGCCGGCGCGAAACTCCCGGTCCATCGCTTCGATATTGTCAACCTTGACCCGCCGCAGGATTTTCTCTGGCGGCATCGCAGTGAGTTTAACGCTACAGAGAAGATTAGCGCCGAGTCTTTGAAAATGGCGGCGGACGAGCCGACGCACTTCTCGCGGCGTCTTTTCATTGGCAAACGCAATGGCAACATTGCGTTTCGCCAGGCGCCGATATTTCCCGGAAACGAGCCAGGCACAAAAACCGAGAAACTGTCCAACGGCAAAGAGAAGCCGCATTGGTATAGCGGCGACAATTGCTAACCCTGTGCGATAGAGGAGATAAACAACGAAATCGAGCATTGCAGGACAGGCAGTATCGCAGCGCGGCGCCGCAGGGTAGATTTGCCTGCGGTCTGCTTCAACCAATATAATGTGCGCGGTGTTGCCATCCTCTTCCCATTCCTCTGACGCCGATTTCGCGCGTATAATCTCGCGAAGGTTCGCACATGGCCGATTTCTTATCGTCGGTGCGAACTCTAAGGAACTTGAGCGCCAGTTTGCTGACGTGAAAAGAGACGCTGTCGTCATGTGGGCTCCCGGTGACCTAATGATGAGGCTGGGCCAGAGTGAGGCCGCAGCACGGTTTGAGGCCGGAGTTTGGTTTTATCCGTCAGGACACAACGATGACGATCGCATGGTGGAAACGCTGTCGCATTGTGCAGCGAGCATTGTGCTTGTTCCTGGTCCCGGCGCGGACGCTGCCACGCGCCGACCGGCCCTCGTTCAGTGTTTCGAGCGCTTCGGACTACGCCCTGATTACGACTGCGATCTGATGGAGTTGGATCCTACAGCCGTTTGTCTTCGGCACATACCAAGCGCAGGTGCCGGCGAACTAACGCCGAAAGTAGAGACGGCTTTTGCCAGGCTCAACCGAGTGTTGCGCGACTTGAAGCAATCATTTCAAATCCGCGACTCGGAGTTAGAAGGCGCGCACCGACATATCGCCGCACTGGAGGAAAAATTGCTCAAACTCAAAGAATACCGGCGCGAGTTGAAATTGCTGAAAGAGCAGAAGCAAACTCTGCGGAAATCGCCCGAACGCCGGGTGGGCCAGATATTGCTCGCGCCATATCGTCTTCCTGAAAAACTGGCGAAGACGGTTTGGAAAAAACTCCATCGACCCGCGCGGGAACGTCGCCGTTTTGGTACCGCGAGCGAATACCAGGAATGGTTCGAGCGGCATCGCGCAAATGCGCGTGATCTTGAGCGAATGCGAAGTGAATCGCGCGGGTTTGTTTCAAGGCCGCTCATTAGCGTCATTACGCCAGTGTTCGACACACCGGTGCAACGGCTGGAGGAAGCAATTGAATCGGTAATCGCGCAAGCATATGAAAACTGGGAGCTCCTGTTAATCGACGATGGATCGAGCGACCGCCAGCTGCTCCGTGCGCTGCGTGTACTCGCGGCTCGCGATAGGCGTATCATACTGAAAAACCTCGGAAAACATGAAGGCATTTCGGCAGCGTCGAATCACGGACTAGCACTCGCCCAGGGGGAGTGGGTCACTTTTCTCGATCATGACGACGTGATCGAGCCCGATGCGCTTTTCCAGATTGTGAAACTTTTGCAGACCCATCCAGATGCTGATCTGATATATTCCGATGAAGACAAGCTCGGCGAAGACGGTTTCGAGGCTCCTTTGTTTAAGCCAAATTGGTCGCCCGATTTTTTCCTTTCTTACAATTACGTTGGCCATTTAACCGCCGTGCGCCGCGATATGGTGCAAAAGGCTGGCGGCTTCCGTTCACAATTTGATAGCGCACAGGATTATGACTTGTTCTTTCGCGTGATCGAGCAGGCCAGGCGAATTCATCATATCCCTCGAATCCTGTATCATTGGAGGCGGTCCCAAAGCTCCAGCGCGATCAGCGTTCGTCAAAAACCGGAACAACTCGAAGTGTCGCGGCTTGCGATTGAAGATCACCTGAAACGCCGCGGCGAGCCGGGTTGTGTCGCTGTGGACTGGCGCACCCACGCCTTCTGGGTCAGACGCAGACTGTCGGAACCGAAGAAAATTTCAGTGATCATTTGGAATCGCCGCGGCCTCGAAGCCCTCAAGCGATGCATCGAGAGCCTGACGAGCAGGACAAGTTACCCGAATTATGAGATTGTGATCGTTCAAGACGATCGATTCCCTGGCGCATCGGATTTTTCATCGCGTTTCCCCTATCATTTGCTGCGTTTCCCAGGGGAGCCCAATGACTCCGCGGTAAAGAATTTTGCGGTAAACCAAACCAACGACCCATGGATTCTTTTCCTGGATGAAAGGATCGAGCCGATCGAACCGGACTGGTTGACAATCATGGCCGAGCATATCCAGCGAGGCGAAGTCGGCGCCCTAGGGGCGCGATTGCTAAATCCGAACGGCACTATTGAACAGGCGGGAACAGTCGTGGGTGTCAATAACACTGCGCAACCCGCGTTTCACGCTTTTCCGGGAGAACATCCGGGCACGAATCGCCAGTTGCAGGTGACACGAAACTGCAGCGCTGTCTCGAGCGCGTGTATGCTGACGCGGCGTGAAGTTCTTCAGCAAACGGGCGGATTCGATGCAAGTCTGCGAGGCACGTTGGCCGATGTCGATCTTTGCCTGAAAATGCGGCGAGCGGGTTATTTGATTGTTTACACTCCGTTCGCAAAACTTTGCTGGCATGAAGCGCCATCAGATGAGATCGACGTGAAGGGCGAGGCGATTATGCGCGAGCGTTGGGGGGACGTTTTACAGAGTGATCCTTATTATAATCCAAATCTTTCTCGCGAACGGGCAGATTTCTCGCTAGGCAAATTAAACATTGGCTGAATCGAAATGAGTAAGCGCGAAAGAAATCTGTGGGAAGGTATCGACGTTGGCGTGCGAAAGAACCTAAACACGCGAGATTACCGCGCTGCATCCTTCACCCAGGAGCTTTCACAACGCGGCGTAGACGCCGGCGACCTCGCCGCTGCGGATCGCAGCCAGCGCGAGATTAAGGACGCGTGGATTCCAGGCGTGGAAATTTTCGCCCGAAAAGTTCACCCGCAGCGGCACCGTGGACTTTTTGGCGAATTTGTGCGGCGCGACGAAGGCATTCTCGCGCGGATCGGCCTCTGGCCCAGGCAATGGTCAGCTGCTCGGATGTTTTCGGGAACCGCCAAGGGCTTTCACGTGCATCCGCCGAGCATTCCAGAAAATACCGATGCAGTGGATTGGTTGCGCCGACTGTATATCGATGAGCCGGATAATTATTCAGTGCGGAGCTATGACAAAGAACAATGGGACGTGATGTTTTTTATTCAGGGCCGCGTCGAAATAATCCTGTACGACATCCGCGCCGGATTACCGCGGCGAGTGATGCGGTTCTTTGTGGATGGCGACAATCATCGCAGTGATAACAATGTCGGCATCATAATTCCACCGGGGGTGGCGCACGCCATTCGCGTTGAAGGCACAGAAGACGTGATCATGGCTTATGGGACGAGCATGGTTTTCCGTCCCGAATTCGAAGGGCGCATCGCGAGTGAAGTCGAAACCGCCGCGCTCCCAGAATCGTGGCGAAAATTCCTATCGCTGTAGCCGCGATCGATAACTGTTGTATTAAGCTTACACCGCTCATAGAGGGCCATTCAGTAAATGAAGCGAAGTTTCGATCCGGCCGTGCTGGAGATGATGGATCGGGAGCAGCCCGTGTCTGCCGAGCTGGAGCGCGATCTGGAACGTATTCGGCAATTGAATCGCTGGTTCGGAAGCTATCGCCTTGTATTGGGTTTTATTCGCAACTGGATTAAACCGGCCGACAAATTGCGCGTCGTCGATCTGGCAACGGGCTCAGGCGATATCCCCCGATTGATTGTCGATTATGCGCGAAAGATTCGAGCCAGGGTGGAGATTGATGCCTTGGATCACCAGCCTGCCACATTGGAAATCGCCCAAAGACTGAGCGCCGATTATCCGGAGATTTCCTACCGCGAAGCCAACATTCTCCAATGGAACTCCGTTGAAGCATACGACATCGCGCTTTGTACGCTGGCGCTTCACCACTTCAGCAACGAGGATGCGGTGCGGCTTCTGCACCGGTGTTGCCAGGTATCCAGAAGATTTGTCATGGTGTCGGATTTGCGACGAAGTTTTTCCCTTGTCGCAGGCGTTTACCTTTTGACTACGCTGATTTTCCGCGAGGCGATGACGCGTTATGATGCACGGCTCTCCGCCATTCGAGCGTTCTCCTTTTCTGAGATGCGTGATCTCGCCCTGCAGGCTGGATGGGAAAATTTTGGTCACAAGAAATTCTGCTTTGCCAGGCAAGCTATTTGGCTCGAAACAGCGTGACCGCATTTGTCATTCCGAGCGAAGTCGCTTGCCGCGCCGTAGCTTCATTCGGAGGCTGGGAGGAAATCTCTGGATATTTGCGTTCATGAGCAGCTCTGTTTCTAAGATGCGGGTCATTACGACGATCGCCGAGGCGCAGGCGCAGCCGTATGCGAAACGCCGTGTGCTTGTTCCCACCATGGGCGCTTTACACAGGGCGCATGGAGAAATGCTCGGTGTCGCCCGCAAACATACTGGCCACGATGGCGAAGTAGCATTGAGCATATTCGTTAATCCGCTGCAGTTTGAACCTGGAAGCGATTACGAGCGCTATCCACGCCCGGAAAAACGGACGAAGAATTTTGTCGAAATGCCGGCGTCGATCTTTGTTCCGCCCCAGTGTTGCGGAGATGCGCTGACGATCGTTCAGTGTTTGTCGAGGAGTCCTCTTTCAAATACGCTGGAGGGCAAATCGCGCCCCGGGCATTTCCGCGGCGTTTGCACGGTCGTTGCAAAGTTGTTCAACGTTCTTTCGCCGGACGCCGCTTTGTTTGGCGAGAAGGATTTTCAGCAACTCGTCATTGTCCGCCGTATGGTGCGCGACCTCAATTTCAAGACCGACATCATTGCAGTGCCTACGGTGCGCGAAGAAGACGGGCTGGCATGCAGTTCGCGCAATCAGTATTTGAATATCGAAGAACGGAAGCAGGCACCAGTTTTGCATAGGGCTTTGTTGGCAGCGGCAAATGCCGGCAACAAATCTGCGAGAAATTGTCGAGCTTGTCAGCAAAGTAATCGATGAAGCGCGCTGGCGCGGATTGATTACGTGGAGCTTGCTGATTCGGAAACTTTGCAACCCTTGAAACGGTGAGAGCAAATTCATTGCTCGCGCTTGCCGTGTCCTTCGGCAAAACTCGCTTGATCGACAATATCCGGTTGGGATGAAGGAATACGATTTCGTGGTGATTGGCAGCGGTATCGCCGGCCTGAGTTTTGCATTGAAACGGCAAAGCACGGATCGGTAGCTGTCATAACGAAACGCAAAGGCTCCGACACAAATACCGCCTGGGCGCAAGGTGGGATCGCCTGCGTAACAAGCGATGAAGACTCGTTCGAGTTGCACGTGCGCGATACGCTTGAGGCCGGTGCCGGCCTGTGTGACGAGCTAGTCGTGCGCACGATCGTGACTGAAGGTCCGGAGCGTATCCGCGAACTGGCGGAGCTTGGTCTGCAATTCGACGAACGTGAAGTCAGCGGACATCGTGAGTTTGATCTCGGAAAAGAGGGCGGTCACTCGAAACGCCGGGTTCTGCACGTGCGAGACGCAACCGGGAAGGAGATCGAAAATACTTTACTACGCGAGCTGGGCCGGCGATCACACGTCCAGCTAATGGAAAATCATATGGCGGTTGATTTGATCACCGCTGCCAAACTCGGTTTCGCGGCAGAAGATCGCTGTCTTGGCGTCTATGTTCTGGACGAAAAAACTGGAGAGGTCGAAACCATTCGATCGGATCGGATCGTGCTTGCGACCGGTGGTTGCGGGAAGGTTTATTTGTACACCACCAATCCGGACATTGCGACCGGAGACGGCGTGGCGATGGCATGGCGCGGGGGCGTTGAGATCTCCAATATGGAGTTCATCCAGTTTCATCCCACGTGCCTTTTTCATCCGCTGGCGAAATCGTTTCTCATTTCAGAAGCAGTGCGTGGTGAGGGGGGCATCTTGCGTAACAATCGCGGCGAAGATTTCATGAAGCGCTACGACGCGCGCGGTTCACTGGCGCCGCGGGATATCGTAGCACGCGCAATTGACGCGGAGATCAAGCGCTCGGGCGCAAAGTGTGTGTTTTTGGATGTCACCCACAGATCGCCGGAATTTATTCAAGAGCGTTTCCCGCACATTTATCAGACCTGCCTGCGGTTTGGGATCGACATGTCGAAGCAGGCAATTCCGGTAGTACCCGCTGCGCATTATCAATGCGGTGGAATCAAAACGGACGTGAATGGCGCGACGAGTTTGCACGGGCTTTATGCGATTGGCGAAGTCGCGTGCACTGGGTTGCACGGCGCGAATCGACTCGCGAGCAACTCGCTGTTGGAAGGTTTGGTGGTGGCGCATCGCGCGGCGGCCGCGGCCGTGCGAACAAGACGCGCCTCAAAACACAACGTTCCGTTGCCGGAATGGAAATCGGGAAACGTGCAGGACGTAGACGAATTGGTTGTGATCTATCACAATTGGGATGAGATCAGACGCTTGATGTGGGATTACGTGGGAATCGTGCGCACGGACAAGCGGCTGCAGCGCGCCAGTGCGCGCCTGCGAAATCTCCAGCGCGAAATTCGCGAGTTCTACTGGAACTTTAAAGTATCGGTTGACCTGCTGGAGTTGCGCAACCTCGCGGCAGTAGCCGCCTTGATAGTCGATTCGGCGCTGTGCCGCAAAGAAAGCCGCGGGCTTCACTATACACTGGACTATCCAGAGCGGGACGATCATCAATTCAAGAGCGCCACCGTGCTGAGCCGCGATTAAGCCAATGATATCAGTGCCGCTGGCGGATGGAAATTTCGCCTTGCGTAAGGGCGCGGAATCGGATAGGAAGTGGCGGCTTTTGAAGATGAGGAGACTTCTTGCGGCTTGTGCCACTCTCGCGATTGCTTGCGCCCCGAAAGTCTTCGGGGACGAGCAATCCACTTCCCCTTATGCCACGGCGGCGGACTTCGCGAAGTACGCAATGAAACTTCGGGAGCAGGCACTGCTCAAAGTAGAGCCGCAGGTTTTTATTCCGACCAGCTCGCGTCCTGCGGTCCAGCGTTATCCGTGGAAGACCAATATCGTGACCACGGTGTTTTGGGTTGGAGAACAAGCCGGAGGCAATAATCCAGTCCCAAATTACAAAAGCGCTTGGGACTTTAATTGGACGGCGAATTATGGCGGATACGACAATCCCGAGCCGAGCGCGAGGCGAAATTACATTCCTGTGGCATTTATTCCGAAGTTGAACCCATTCTACT
>JAALOD010000034.1 GCA_013372845.1 Candidatus Udaeobacter sp. | reverse complement strand
CACTGAAGGCGGACGCGGTTATCCACTTCTATTTCAAACCGGTGAATCCTGGCACGACCAGCCGCTCCACGATCGCCAGCATCCGCACGATCTCTTCGACGAACTCTCGTTTAGCCTGTCGCAAAAGTTCGAGCACGATCTTAGCACCTACGTCTATTTCGGTTATCCGGGGGAGCCGGCGCTCGGTCCGCCCGCATTCATGCATCGCCCATCGGCGATGGACGATCCCGATGCGCCAATCGGACATCACTGGCAGGACTCCACGCATATTACATTCGGCGTAGCCACCGGCGGTCTGCAATGGCGCGATATAAAAATCGAGGGCAGCATCTTCACCGGACGCGAGCCGGATGAAAACCGTTACGATTTCGACCGGCCGCGTTTCGATTCTTACAGTGGCCGCGTCTCGTGGAACCCTACCAAAAATCTCGCGCTGCAAGCTTCGTATGGCTATGTCAAAAGTCCCGAAGCGGTTGACCCCAAGACAAACATCCACCGCACGACCGCATCGGCCATTTACAATCTGCCGCTCGGCCACGATACCAACTGGTCGAACACCTTTGTCTGGGGCCAGAACAACGCGACTGGCGAGGGCAAAACGCAATCGTTCTTGATCGAATCAAATTATCAGCGTGGCCGCGACACCGTTTACTTCCGCTGGGAACACGTCGCGAAATCAGGACACGAACTCGTTCTCAATGAGGCCGCTCATACGCGCATCTTTCCTGTCAGCGCATACACGCTGGGTTACGTGCGCGACCTATCACACGGCAACGGCATCGACATCGGTCTTGGCACTCAAGTAACGATCAACAATCGCCCCGACACTCTCGATCGCTATTACGGCGACGATCTCGGTTACGCGTTCCAATTCTTTCTCCGCATCCGGCCTTCCCAGCACAGACACGGCACGCACGAGCATTCTGAACACGTCGCCGGAATGGAAAAATAAGCGGACGTTCTGACCAATTATGAATCGCTAACAAAGCACGCTGTTGGCTGTTGTGCGCCGCCGACTTTGTTCGCGGTTGGTACGTTCCAATCACTAGGGCGCGCAAGCCGCCATTCTTGAAAAAATCCAAAAACAATCAGCCGCCACGCCGGTCAGGCATGGCGGCTGTTGTGAAGAGCCACTCATCGAGCGACTTTTTATCGACGGTCAATTCTCTGGCTGTGGGCCGACACCATAGTCTGCATGGGAGTCACGGTGGCGGTGTGTAATTCGCTGCCGAGCTCAACGATCACCCCTCGCTCTTCAATCACGGGAGCGCCCGGTCCGGGCACGAATTGAGTCGCGAACGTGCAGTCCGGGTTCACCTGATAGGTGCCGCTGCCCGGGCGATTAGGCACCCACCCGGTGACCGAACCGTGGATGTTATCGATCTGGGTGAAGTTGCCCATACCGTCATACGTGCGCGTCACCACCCCGACCAGGCTCTGAATCCCTCCGCCAAGGGGTGGCGGGACAGGTCCTGTCCCCTGCATGTGAGTCCCCCAAGTGCCCTGAATGGTGGCATCGGTACACGGAAATCCCACGTCTGGCCCGCCGCTGGTTGCAGCGCCGCTGCCGTGAGTCCCGGCGACAACAAGCAGAAGCAGGCCCGCCGAAACCAATAAAGCCACGGAGGCTCCTTTAACAGTCGTCTTGATTAATTTTGTCTTCATAGATGTGTTTTCTCTCTTTCTAATTTTCTCTTCTTGTTTTGGCCTTCCGTGACTTCTCATCATTGAGAAATTCATTTCCGGCCGTTCACTGAAGTACTCCGCAGGATTTGGCGGTTCGTTACGTGGAAAATGACTTCGCGATGCGGAATCATTCGTTCTTAGGCGGCTCGGCGGCGTCAGGAAATTAGATTGCAGCTTTTAGCAGAAATATCTCTAATGCGGTTCCTCGGTCCTTTTGGCGCCGGAGATGAACGACTCGCACAACCCAGAATCCTCCCGCAGTACGCTCGCAGCGACAGTCGGATCTTTCTTAGTCTTCGTAGCTAACGCATTTGCTCAGGAAACAGCCGGTGTCGTTGAAGTGGCACGCGTCATTGTGACTGGCTCCAACATCCCAACCGCACAAGAGGTCGGCCCAAACCCAGTGGATACGTATCGTCCGGCAGACATCGAGAAACTGGGCATTCGCAATGCGACGGACCTGACAACTTTTCTGCCGCAGCAGGCGGGCGGAGCTGTCAATCTGAACTTCGGCAGTACCGGCGACGGCACTGTCCAATTCAACGTGCGCGGCTTGTTGCCCAAAGAAACCCTCGTGCTGGTTGACGGAAAGCGTGTCGCCTTTGGTTCCTTGAACGCAGTCGGGTTCAGCGGCGGCGTGGACATTAACCTGCTTCCGTTTCCGATGATCGATCACATCGACATCTTGAAGGATGGTGCCTCGGCGGTATATGGCTCCGATGCGATCGCCGGCGTGGTTAACTTCTTTTTGAGCCACAAGTTCCGTGGGCTGGAGATCGGGGGCAGCTACGGAAACACCAACCTGGGAGCGTCTAACGACATGGGCGAGTGGGAGGCATGGATCAAAGCCGGCACCGGAGATCACAAGACCGAGATTGTGGTGATTGCCGATTTCTGGGAGCGTACTGGCGGCCTGTTTAGCCGTGACCGGGACCTAACGGCGAATGCGTTTTACATACCTTGGGGAGGATTTGATGGTCGTGCCTTCGGTACACCCGGCAACCTTGTTGGGTTCCGCTTGCTTCCACGGATGTTCTTCGGACCCCCCGGTCTTCCGCGGTTCGGCGTGAACACCCCGCTACCGCACTCAGCCCCAAACGCGCAAACTTCGCCATTTTATAAAAATCCCTTTGCGGTTAATCCAAACGCGTACCCAGGCGCTCCCGGCATCCACAATCCGCGTGTACAATTTGACCAGACCGGCACCAAATATCGGGGAGGGGGCGACTACTTCTTATATAACTTCGCGGCTATAACGCCAGAACTGCCACCGGCAGATCGTCAGAGTTTCTATGGCTCGTTCACGCGTGATCTATGTGACAAATATCTGGTGTTATTTGCCGACTTTAAGTATGTCCGCTCATTTTTCGATGCCTCCGCCTCAGCGGTGCCGATTATTCCCGATCCATTCAAGATCCCAGGCACGAATGGGCCTTTTAGTCCGCGCGCCTTCAGTGTGCCAATCCAGAATCCGTTTAACCCCTTCACCGTCGCTGATGCGACTATTCCAGGTTTTTTTTCCGACGGAAGCGGTCTGCCGGTAACTACCGGAGTCGGGTTTCGCGGTATTAACGACACCGGCACGAGACACGAAAAGTTCACTTACCACGATTATCTGTTCGATGTTGGCCTGCGCGGCGAGATGGGAGAATTTGGCGATTACTTTAAGACGTGGAACTGGGAATTCGGTTTCCGTTATTCCCGGAACGAGGGGCAGAATTTGTCCTTCGGCGAAGTCAGCGAGCCTGGATTGCGGGAAGCACTTTTGGATACGGACCCAGCTACGGCATTTGATCCGTTCCTGAATTTCAATGCTCACAACACCAGGGCGGCTAGGGCGAAAGTTTATGTTACCCTGCATAACTCAGGCGAATATGAGTTGCCCATAGGTTATGCCACTATTAACGGCGACCTCTTCAACCTTCCCGCCGGGCCGGTCTCATTTGCTCTTGGCGGTGAGTATGATGCGCCGAGATGGACGCTCGATCGCGATGCGCTCAATACCACGTTTCAAAGTATTGGCTCGACGAATGGTGGAAACGCCAGAGTGAATCGGGATGTTTGGTCAATCTACCAGGAAGTGCGGGTACCTTTTACCAGCCCGACCTGGAACTTCCCCGGATTCTACAGCTTCGAGGTTGACTTTGCCGAACGCGAAGAGTGGTACAGCCAGAACACCTCTGCAGTTCTACCCTCTGCGGACTTCCTTTTTCAGCCGGCGGCGCACAGCCAGTTTAACGCGCAGAAACCAAAGGTCTCGGTTCGCTGGCAGCCGCTTGATACAAAATATATCGGCGCCCTTACCTTGCGCGGCAGTTACACCGAAGCGTTTCATGCTCCGGCTCTATCGGAGATTTCACCCGCTTCCACAGGGAACCCGATAGGAATCTTCGATCCGCTTCTGCCAGAGTTGGGGTTTTACGGCGCCGAGGGACAGGTTACAGGAAATCCCAACCTACAGCCGGAGGTGGCCTATGAGTGGTCTTACGGGGCCGTGTACAGCCCCAAATGGATTAAGGGCCTGACGCTCAGCGCGGATTGGTGGCATATTGACATGCGATCAATCACGTCCCTCCTCGGTTCTCAATTCATTGTCGACAATGATATCCCCGGTCTGGTGTTCCGTGGTCCTTCTCCGAGTCCCAGTACACCGGGACGAATCTTCCTCGTCATTGATCCTAACGAAAATCTTACAGGCGCGATCTTTGAAGGTCTCGACTACGAAGTGATTTATATTCTGGATTCTTCGATTTTTGGTCACGGTGATTTTGGCCGGCTGACGGCAACGCTGAACGGCACTTGGCTATCCCGGGCTGAGCTCCAGGTCCGCTCAGATATCAAACGATTCGGGATCGCGGGCGAAGTCGTACCCCCGGGATTCAGTCTGACTGGCTCACTGCCATGGAACCGCGCCAATTTCAGTCTGTTCTACGACGGGCCCGCCGACACCTGGATGCGGGGCTTGGATATTGGGGCGGTAGTCCACTACACCGGCCAATACGAAGATGACAATGTCAGTCTGACGGGTTCGCCCAAACCACAAATGCCTCGAAGTGGCGGAGTCCCTGACTTTGGTGAAATACGCGCGAGGAAAGTGCGGGAGTGGATTACTCTGGACCTGATTGCGTCTTATACGTTCAACCTGCCACCGCCGTCCTCCGCGCAGGTGCCTGGCTTTGCCAAGGACGACGGCAAGAATTTCAACATGAAGGACGGCAAGCTGAAAAATGTCATGCCTATCTCCACGGCCGAATATAATCCTTGTGGCTGGCGTGCCTGGTTGAATAACACCACAATCTCCGTTGGAATGCAGAACGTGTTCGACGAAGACCCGCCGTTTGTAGCTGCGGGTGGCTACGACGGATCGATTGCTACGATCAAAGGCCGGTTCTGGTATCTCCAGCTAAAGAAAAAATTCTGAGCCGCAGTGCTACTTCGAAACCATCTCTTTCGGCGCTAACGAGGCGACGATTTTTTCAAAGCGCGGATTTCCGCGCAAGGGATCCCACATCGGGTCCAAGCGCAACGTCCCATAACTAGGACCGCCTGGAATTTTAGTGACGGCTTCAAGTTGCTCCAGCGCCAGGTCAGTTTCGCCCGCCCAGGCACAAATCATGGCAAAGGACGTTTTTACAAATCCCTCATTAGTATATGACCCGAACATTGGGTCTTGGGCGGTCGGCAGAGAGCGCGCGGCCAGTTCCATCGCGCGCCGGCCTTCGCTCACTGCCTCTTCTTTTCTTCCCAAGGCTGCATCGATCAGCCCGAGGTCAAAAAGTAGACCCATATTATCGGGGTGAACACGCAGCTCTTCCTCCAGCTTTGTGCGCACCTTCATAAAGGCAGCGCGCGCAACCTCCGCGTCTCCTTTCAAGCGAGCAACTATGCCCAGCCAAAAGTCACGGCTACCTTCATTGAAGCCACCGTCGAGCATCTGCTTCAGGGGAAGCGCCGCCGCAATGCTACCAGCGGTGTCCAAGTCGCGATCACACAAAGCCAGATTCAGGCGAATGCTCGCCACAAATGGATCTTCCGCTGACCCAGGGTCATTGGCCAGGGCCCTTTCAATTGCAGCACGCAAAGGTCGTGTGTCCCTTCGTCTGTCTACTTCGATGCCAGCACGAATGATCCGCGATCGCTGGCGGTCTGGTTGAACTGCAATGATACGATCCATAACTCTGGCCATTTGATCGTAGTCGTGCAACCGTAGGTAGGTCGTTGCGAGGGTAATCAGGTAAGGGATATTTTGAGGATCGAGCTCACATGCGCGTTCGAGATTGTGTGTGGCCTCAGCCCAGCGACCTTCGCGACGGTCAATCAATCCAGCTAACTCAAAAGCTCGCGGGTTATTGGGTAAACTCTGTTGAGCAAGAGCAAGTTCGGCGCGGGCGCCGTCGTAATCGAAATATCCCCAATAGAGATGCCAGCCCAGCGCCAGGTGCGCTTCCCCCGAATCCGGCCTCAACCGAAATGCGGAATCTATGGCTGACTTTGCGAGGGCCAAGCGAGCCGGGGTGTGGTCAATCTCCTGCTGATAAACCAAATCGTGCACAAAGGCTAGCTGGCAATAGGAGAGGAAGAAGTTAGGATCACGAGCAACTGCCTTATTAAGCAGGTCGACAGCCTCGGCACGATCCACGAAATTCGACTGGGAAGGCAACTGCGCGTTGTAAATTAGGGAGACAGCACGAACATATAGGTCATAGGAAACCAGGTCCTGGGTTGGTTTCTCTTCAACAAACGCCTTCTCACTAGCCGACAGCTTGGCCTGAAGGTGCGCGGCAACTTTTTGCGCGATCTCACTTTGGATTGCGAACAAATCATTCAAATCGCGATCGTATTGCTCGGCCCAGACGTGGTTGTCGGTGCGCGTGTCGATCAATTGCGCGTTCAGACGAAGACGGGTGCCAGTCCTGCGGACGCTTCCCTCCAGCACGTGAGACACGCGAAGCACATCGCCGATCTGGCGCATATTCCGTTTGCCGCGGTAATCCATGACGCTGGTCCGGCTGATGACTTTGAGGTCGGCGATCTTCGCCAGCTTGGTCAGAATGTCGTCCTGCACGCCATCTGCAAAGGCCGCGTTCTCTTTCTGTTCGCCGAGGTTTTCAAATGGCAGCACAGCGATTCCAGTTGTTACCGGTTGCCGGATCAATTCACTTTTCCATACGATCCATCCTGTAGCTGCCGCTAGTGCGAACAGGGAAGCCACAAGCAGTGCGGTGGCTGGATTGCGTTGCGCCCATTTCTTTCCTCGGGCGAAGGTTCCAGTATGGCGCGCCGCAATTGGTTCATGCTTTAACCAACGTTCGAGATCTTCAGCTAGCGCGAGAGCGGACGTGTACCGGCGCTTTGGATCTTTCTCAAGGCACTTGAGACAGATTGTGCTGAGATCACGATCTATTTTCGGATTTAAGAGGCGTGGTTGTTTCGGCTCGGTATCCAGCAACAATTTGATAGTCTCGTACGTTGCACCGCCAGCAAACGGCGGCTGACCTGTTAGGAGTTGGTAAAACACTGCGCCAAGCCCATAAACATCTGTGGCGCCGCTGACTGCGGCGTTGTTTCCCACGGCTTGTTCCGGCGCCATGTAACTAGGCGTGCCCAAAACATCCAGCGTCTGTGTGACACTGCTCTCAGATTCGACTAAGCGAGCGAGGCCGAAATCGGTCAGCTGCGGTTCGCCGTTTGCATCGAGCAAAATGTTCCCCGGTTTGATGTCCCGATGAAGAATGCCGTGCTCGTGCGCGTAATGAACAGTGCGCGCCACCTTCGCGATTAATTCCGCCGCGTGCCGAATCGGCATCGGTTCGCGCCTGGCCACTTCGTCGAGTTGCCCGCCTTCGACGAACTTCATGCTGAAGTAGCACGAGCCATCGCGCTCGCCTACTTCGTGGATCGGAACGATACCCGGGTGCTCTAAACGCGCCGCGGCTTCTGCTTCAAGACGAAAGCGCTTGAGGTGCGCTTTGCTCGCCCACTGCCCAAGGCTGATGACTTTTAATGCGACTGTGCGGTTCAGACTTTTCTGCCGCGCACGAAATACTACGCCCTGCCCGCCACGCCCGACTTCTTCCAGCAATTCGTAATCGCCCAACTCTCCGAGCAACTCAGCGGCGCTCTCGGATTTCTTTTTGTTAGGCGCTCCATTCTCATCAGCAGCTGAAGGCGTGTCCGAGTGGCCCGGGTCGACGCCCCCGGCTACAGCCGCGTCCGGGAAATTGCCGAGCGCGCTCTTCAGCACGCATCTGGGACAAAGCCCTTCCGGCACGTCGGAAAAGATCTTGGCGCCGCATTTCCGGCAAATTCTGATTACCCTGATCATTGTTGGAGTCGCTTGGGCGTTCCCCGTTTGTACTCCGTAAAATTCTGCCATTTGTTACGCAGACACGAATTTCACGAACTCACACTGATTGAGACACCAATTTCACGAATTTGCACTAATTCCCCAAGGCGTTCAGAGCCTTCGTGATAATTCGTGTAATTCGTGTCTGTTTTCGTCATTCGTGTCTATAAAATGACGCGTTTCCATTCCAACACATCGCCGCCGAAATTGACCAACAGACCGACGCGAAGTTTCGAGGCAGCCAGATAGTTCAAAACCTGTTTGATATGCGAATCGGTCAATTTTTCTACAGCTTTGGCTTCAAGGAGAATTTTGTCCCAGATAACGAAATCAGCATAATAATAGTGAGGCAGGATAACGCCCTTGTATGTGATTTCGTAATTTTTCTCGCGCGAAAACGGAATTCCAGCCCGCGTCAGCTCGACAACGAGAGCGTCCTTGTAGAGCACTTCGTCGTGGCCCATTCCCAACTCGCGATGAATTTCCATGCAAAGGCCCACCAGTTGAAAAATCTCTTCTTTGTAGAGCAGTTCAGACATGAGACGCAAATTTCGAATTCACAGCGCTAGACACGAATTCCACGAATTCACACCAATTGATTGCATTCATTGCCTCAGAACGTTCGTGATAATTCGTGTAATTCGTGTCTAGCCTTCGTGTACTTCGTGTCTTTACGATTCGAGCACGGCAATGAGATGGCGCAACTCGTCTTCGACATCGCCGGGTGTCGCAACTGTGTTGGCAATTTCCTCTCGCAATAACGCTTGGTAGCGCTGCCGAAATCTGTAGAACGCCTGCCGGACGCATTCTCGTCATCCCCAAGCGTGCGCGATCTCCGCCTGTGAGGTGAACCGGTTCGCCGGCAGCAATTCTTTAACGAATCAAACAACGCGGCATTATCCGCTGCGAGGTATTCATCCTTAATCGGCTGAGCACGCGCTCCAACACCGTCAAAGCCCACGGCGTTCGTAGATCTTTCGGCAGTCATTGATCTGCTGGTTCCGATTTCGATCCGATCGCCAGCGCGGAGTTCTTCCAACGGGATAGGACGTTGACCCTTCCCCGCTTAATCGCCATCACCCGACGCTCCTCGTTGGCCAGAAAATATTTTAGTCCCCCAGCAGAAAGGAACGAAGTCGTCCTTTTTCCTGCGCACGGCACTCAGACTTCGCGCTCCAACAGCTCCGCAAAAACCCTGGTGATGTCCTCTGCCTCGCTGGCGAATACCCTGTCGCCGCAGAAATGCGAAGGTGGGTCGCCAGTCATGCGGCAAAGCTTTTCAGCGCCTCTTGCGCTGCGGGCGATTCACCTTGCGCCTCTAGCACCACGCTCCAGTGCGTGGTCGTAAACGCGACGACCATGATGAGCATTTCCGCCAATCGGGGCTCAGTGACGTCACCTGATCATCAGCAGACACGCTGCCATCAAATGAAAACCCGCGCCAAAATCAAGCTTGCATTGCGTCAGCTAGCGCTCGCCTTTCACTGCGCACACGAACGCTTCATGCGTGCTTGTCGCCGGAATAGAAAATAAGCGCGACCAATCACAAGTCAGTTATTACGTCCCTCTGACAGTGCTCTTGTCATCAGGCGCGACCTGCGTGAAAATTAACGCCCCGTGGCTCTGCGACTGCCGAAACAGGATTACCAGGACATCGAGCGAATCATCGAGCTGGATTTTGCCCGCGCGACGGAAGCCGCTGCCCTGAATTCTCTCCGATGGCTCGGACGCGGTGACAAGGAAGCGGCCGACGCGGCAGCCTGCGATGCCATGCGCGGGATGTTCGATCTAATGAACATCTGCGGAGAAGTTGTTATTGGCGAAGGCATCAAGGACGAAGCGCCCGGCATTTTTAAAGGCGAACAACTCGGGACATGGGTTCCCGGTTCGCCGGAGTTTCATATCGCCATCGATCCGATCGATGGGACAACCAACATCTCCAAAGGCGCGCCGAACTCCATCAGTTGCATAGCGGCGGCGAGCCCGGAGAAAGGCGTGAAGGTCGCGTTGCGGGATGTGCCGTCCTTTTACATGTCGAAGCTGGCTTACGGGCCGCGCGTCATCGACTACATGAGAAAGCGCGGCGATTCACTTCATCTTGAGATGCCAATCGCAGAGATGCTGGCAATCGTTGCACACGCGGTGGACAAACGCGTTCAGGACGTGGCGGTGATGATGCTCGACCGACCGCGCCACAAGGAAATCGTCGAACAAATTCGTGCCGCAGGCGCGTCGTTGCGCATGATCGGCGACGGCGACATCGCTGCCGCCATCGCGCCGTCGCTGCCCGAGTCCGATGTCGATCTTTACATGGGCATCGGCGGTTCTCCCGAAGCGGTGCTCGCTGCAGCGGGCATCAAGTGTCTCGGTGGCGACATGCAATGCAAGATGTGGCCGCGCGATGAAAAGGAACGAAAAAGCCTCATCGACGGAGGTTACAAGAAAGATCTCGACCGCGTCTTTTCAGCTGACGATCTGGCGAACGGCCAGAACATCCTTTTCTGCGCGACCGGGATCAGCGACAGCGCGTTGTTGCGCGGCGTCCGCGCTCACGGTGGCGTTACGGCCGTCACGCATTCGATCCTCATGCGCGCCAAAAGCAAGACCGTGCGTTTCATTCGAGCGCGGCACAATTTGCAAACAAAAACTATCCGACTCCGGTCCGATAATCGCGAACACCTGATCTAAGGCTTGCCGGTTAACTCAATTCGTCAGACCGACTTCGGACGAATGCCGAATTTCGCCAGCGCAGCGACCGTCTTTTCCATTGGCAGACCAACGACGTTCGTGAATGAGCCGTCGATTTTTGCGATGATTTCCGCGCCGCTTCCCTGCGCGGCATAAGCGCCGGCCTTGTCGAGCGGGCCCACTTTCGCGAGATAGTTCTCGATGGCCGAATTGCTCAGCGGGTGAAAACGAACGCGCGAGCTTTCATGAAAAACCGCCGATCGGCCCGATGTCTGCAGGTAAATTGCAACCGCAGAACAAACCTCGTGAGTTCGCCCGCTCAGGCGCTGAAGCATCCCGGCGGCCTCACTCAAATCCGAAGGTTTACCGATGATTCGGTTATCCAGTGCAACCAGCGTGTCGGCCGCGAGCACAACTGCATCGGGACGCGTCTGCGCAATGGCCATTCCTTTTCGAATGGCGTTCCATAACGTGAGCTCGCGCAGTGTAAGGGTTGTACTGAACTTTTCTGCGACGCGCGGCGAGGCGATCTCAAATTCGAATCCACCTTCGGAAAGCAACGCAGAGCGCCTGGGTGAACTGGATGCCAGCACTAGTGAAGGCACGACATGGTAAATGTAGAGGCAGCCGTACCTGCTGCAACCGCCTGGATTTTTTGTTAATCCGAGCGTATGTCGCCCGGCAGTCGCGGTGACGCGAGCAACTCTTCAAACTCGCGCCAGCGCTGCTCGGGTTGGTTTTCCGTGCCGCCACGTTTCTCGATGTAACTGCGCACCATGTCTTCGCCGAGATTGTAGTTGATGACGTAGCTGCGGTACTTTTCGATAAATTTCGTAGCTTGTTTCGCGCGCTTCTCATCCATGAGCGCGTACTTTTGCAACCAAGCCGCAGCAGCGGCTGCGTTGATGTCGCCACTGAGGTAACGCCGAGCTGCTTCATTTGTGGCGTATCCCAGTTTCTTCACCAAGTCCTGGACCTCGTAAAATTCCACCACGCGTGATGGGTCGATTCCGGCGGCCGGCCAGAGCACTTCTTTTTCGAATGCTAACCTCTCCGGTTTCGTAAAGACAACTTCTCTGCCGAAGTTCGCGGTGCCTTCGGCAATGAGTGATTGGGGCGAGAAGAGCGCATAAACCGAGAACTCAACCCATCCGCGGTCGCGGACAAGATTCTTCTCAAGCAACGCGTTGTAAACGTGATGGCCTGGGTAACCTTCATGTGCAGCCAGATCAATCGCGCGATCGATATAGACGGGCAGATCGGTATTCACTTGGATGACACTGCGATAATTCCCCTTGTACCAGTTGTAGCCGCCCCACGGTTTGTTCGTGACGTATTCGACGCTGAAATTTTCGTCGGGCGGCAGCTTGATGTGCGCGAGCGTGCGTTCGCGACATGCCTTGATCGCAAGTTGAAACACAGCGTCCAGTTTGTCCTTGGGAAGCACAAACGCTCGCCGCCAATTCTCGTACCGCTGCAAGAGCGGTCCCTCGCCCGGAAGTTTTGGCTCCAGCCTGGCGAGGATTTCCTGGAAATGCGCTTCGGGAAACGTAGGTGCAACGGCGTCATAAAGGGCCTGCGATTCTTCGTCGAACTTCAAATGTTCGCCGTTTAATATGCGCACTCGTGCTTCGAGCGCGGATAGTTGCTTTGTTAAATAGCTGCGTCGCAACCGCTCCAACTCGTCCGCCGGCTCGGAAATCTTCGCCAGTTGCTCGCGCAACCGTGTCGCCTCATGCGCGATCGCATCGAGGGGCTTTTTTCCCTCAGACTGTTTCTTCCATTCCGGCGGACCATAGTAAGCATCGACGTAATCCGGATCGTGCTGACCGATCGCTAGCACCAGTTTCACGTAACCTTCTGCGATCTCGTTGACGCTTGTCGCAGGCGCTGGCGTCGCTAAAGGCGTCGCGCCACCTGCAGTCGACACGGCAAGCAGTGCCAGAGAGAGAACAATCGAAGCGCACTTCATACAGACTGCGGTGCGCTCAGTGCAGAATAGAATCAGCCGGATAAACCACGCCGTTTTTGATGACCATATCGATATCGGAAGCGTGGGCGATGTCATCCAGCGGATTCGAATTGAGAATGACGAGGTCAGCAAAATAGCCCTTTTCGACCTTGCCGATATGCGCGCCAGTGTCGCCGCCAAAGAGTTTTGCGGCATTCCCGGTGGCGCATTGGAGAATCTGCATGGGGGTCAGGCCGGCTTCTTTCATCAACTGAAATTCGCGGAAAAGCGCAGGGCCATGAATTGTGCCAATGTTTCCCGCGTCCGTTCCTGCGGCAATCGTGACGCCAGCATCTTCCAGTTTTTTCAAGTTCGGCAGCGCGACCTCATAGGTTTTCTTGATGCGATCCAACGCTTCATCCGGTTTGGCTAACGCGTTCTTGATGCGCTCTGGCAATTTCTCCTGCGGAATTTTGGTGACATCGAGCGTTGCGATCACCTCCGGATTGCCCCACGCTTTCTCCTCCGGCGTCAGGTTCAATTGGTGCGAGAACGTTCGGCCGTAACGCTCGAAGACAACGAGCGTCGGACACAAAATCGTGTGTCGATCTTTCAGCAGCTTTACGAACGCGTCATCGACCGGATTGTCGGTCACACTATGGACAAGAACGTCCGCGCCTTCTTCGACTGCTGCGCGTGCCGTTTCCAATTCGGTCGCGTGCACTGCGACGCGGATCTTGTGCGCATGACTTTCTTCAATCGTCGCGCGCACGATTGGCCGGAAGCTTTCGACCGGGTGGTCTTTGTCGACGATGTACCAAATCTTGACCAGATCGGGTTTTTGTTCGGCCAGTTTCCTCACGAACTCTCGTGCCTGATCGGGCGTATCGATTTTGACGATCGGCGGATCGCCGAGATCAAGTTTTTCGCGCGAGACACTCGAGATTAATGGGCCGGCCACCGCCACGCGTGGCGCTTTCGCTGTGGCGTTCGCAGTCTTACGAACCTCGAAATTCCAAAATGGTCCGCCAACATCGACAACTGAGGTGATGCCGCTGCGCAGATAACGGGCGAAGACATCATTCACGTGACCCTTTACCCACGCGACTTCGTCCTTGTATGGGCGCACGCTGTTGAGATCGGTGCCGTCCGGTCGCGTAAATAGATCGCCGGACTGAAAGAAGTGAACGTGAGTGTCGATATATCCCGGCAAAATGAATTTACCGACGCAATCGATTTGTTTCCCGAGCGACGCCGCGTCTTGTTTGCCGATCGCGACGCGCTCGATCTTGTCGCCGTCGATGACCACCGTCGCATTCGGCAAAACTTTGCCGTCAGCGGGATTGATCACGGTTCCACCGACAAGCGAAATTTTTTCCGCGTGAACACTCGCCCCCGCCAACAACGAAAGCGTGAGAGCTATAGCTGCTTTAGATTTCACGATTAGAGATTCCTCCCAGCCTTCGCATAAGGGCTCCGGCGCGGCAAGCGACTCCGCTGGGAATGACAAAGGGTTATTCCTTCGATTCCGGTACTGCTTTCTCAGCCGCTTGAAAACCGATCTTCGAATGTGTGCCGTCGCAAAACGGTTTCTCGGTCGATGCACCGCAGCGGCAGAGCGCCATTCGTTTTTCCACGGGAAACTTCTTCCCATCGGCATCGATCAATTCCACTTCGCCGGTCACGATGTAGGGACCGTTCTTGATTGTTTCGATTGTTACTTGAGCCATGTGTGCACTTTAAGTGCCGTCTGATTGTCATGTCGAGCGAAGTCGAGACATCTCTGGATCTTTCCAATTTAGAGCTAGTTAGAGATTGAACTCGTTCGTCTCCCGACTCTCTTGCCGCTACCTCGCGGCGTGTCCGTCCGTGTCGCTCGTCGCACTCGCTCCACTCCTTGACTTCGCCTCGGAATGACAAAATAGAAACAAACGCATGAAGATTCTCGCCGCCATTAACCTTGTTCTCGCCAGCTCAATGTTTGCTCAAACGCCCTCGCCAGCTCCGCAAAAGCATCCATTCACCTTCGAAGACATGATGAAACTCAAGCGCGTCGGTGCGCCGGTTCCCTCGCCGGATGGCAAATGGGTCGTGTTCGACTGCGAAGATGTCGATCTCGCGGCGAACACGAAGACTTCGCATTTGTGGACCGTGCCGGCCAGCGGCGGTGAATCGCGGCGGTTGAATCCAACTCCAAATCACGAGGAGCGTCCGCGATTTTCACCCGATGGCAAACGACTCATCTGGACCTCGAAAGCGACCGATCCGACGCAAATCTGGATGTGCGATTTCGATTCGAACGGCGGTTCGTTAGTAGGCAAGCCACATCAGGTCACCAACATTTCAACCGGCGCCGACGGAGCGATTTGGTCACAGGACGGGAAAAACGTCGTGTTCGTCTCGGCAGTTTATCCGGATTGCGCAGATGATGCGTGTAACAAACAGCGCGATGAACAGCTGAAGAAGAGCAAAGTGAAAGCGAAAATCTTTTCACGCCTGTTTTATCGGCATTGGAACGCGTTCACTGAATTCAAGCGCAGCCATTTATTTGTGGTGAGCGCTGAGGCAAATGAGACTGGAGGGCGGAGCTCTGCGACGCCGGGAAGTTCGCCAGTCCGGCTCGGACCGGGCTCGCAGGAGCTCGCCCCTCCAAATCAGGAGCCCCGCGATCTCACGCCGGGAGATCATGATGTGCCGCCGTTCTCGTTAGGCGGGCAGGACATGTATGCGATCTCGCCCGACGGACAGGAGGTCGCTTATACCAGCAACATCGATGAAGTCGAAGCGACGAGTACGAACAACGAAATTTTCGTCGTACCGATCAGTGGCGGCACACCAAAGAAAATTTCCGTCAGCCCGGGCAGCGATACGACGCCGCTCTATTCGCCCGATGGCACGATGATCGCGTGGAGATCCCAGGCCCGTGCCGGATTCGAAGCCGATAAATGGCGGCTGCTCGTGCAAGATCGACAATCAGGTAAAACTCGCGATCTGACGGAGAAGTTTGATCGATCGGTCGGAAGTTTCACATGGTTCGGAACCTCGGCGCTGCTGCTCACGGCTGAAGATCACGGAGCCTCGCCGATCTTCGTCGCGCTGCCGGCCCGGCCGGATGGCCCTGAGATCATCCAATTTAAAGAGCCTGGTTCGGCAGAGATTCACGCCGACGACCTCGTCTGGTCGAAGAACACACTGTTTTTCACTCGTATGTCTGCTGTCGCACCTAACGAAATTTGGAAACACGACGATCTCGCAGATGAAGGACCAATTTGGGAACAAAAGCATCCCGCATTTGAACCGCTCACGCACATGAACGACGCGGTGTTGTCGCAAATCGACATGCAACCGTTGGAGTCATTCACGTTCAAAGGCGCCAACGACGAAGACGTTCAGGGATTCATGGTCAAGCCGCCGGGGTTCGATCCGAAAAAGAAATATCCCCTGAAATTCTTGCTCCACGGCGGGCCGCAAGGCGCGTGGGGAAACGAGTGGACGTATCGCTGGAACGCGGAGTTGTTCGCGGCGACCGGAAATTACGTGGTGGTGATGATCAATTTCCACGGGTCCACCGGCTACGGTCAGAAGTTTACCGATTCGATCAGCGGCGATTGGGGCGGCAAACCATATGTCGATCTGATGAAAGGGCTCGATTACGTGGAAAGACCTACCGTTCATCGACAAAACCGCGAAGGCAGCGCTGGCGCGAGCTATGGCGGTTACATGGCCAACTGGTTATTAGGCCATACGAACCGATTCAAATGCATCGTGTCTCACGACGGCATGTTTAACGCGAGTCGGCCTACGGCACAACCGAGGAGCTGTGGTTTGCGAACTGGGAATTCGGCGGTCCACCGTGGAAAAACGGGATGTTTACCGGAAATGGTCACCACACGAGTATGCCGCGAATTTCAAAACGCCGACGCTAGTCGTGCACGGTCAGAACGATTACCGGCTCGATGTGTCTCAAGGTTTCGATTTATTCACGACACTGCAAGTGCTGAAAGTGCCGTCGAAAATGTTGTATTTCCCGGACGAAGGCCATTGGGTGCTCAAGCCGCAGAACTCGCAGCTTTGGTATAAGACAGTGAACGATTGGGTGGATCAGTGGTGCAAATAGTCCTGTGTCATGTCGACCGAAGTGGAGACATCTCTCGATATTTCCGATTTCAGAAACAATTAGAGATTCCTCGCCTTCGCTCGGAATGACAAAGAAGGGCGCGAACGAACTACCTCGCTTGACTTTTTGCGCAGGTTGCGCATTAAGAACGCCGTCGAAACTATGCATCATTCTATGTTGGGTGTTTTGCGGGTAATTGTTTCCGTTGGTCTCGTTTGGCTCGTCGCGGGATGCGGCGAAGACCCCCGTTATTCTGCCAGGACGCAGTATTTGGGTGGCGTTTACGGTGAAGCGCCGCCTGGCGCGCCGCGTGACACAGTCTCTTACTGGGATGGAGACAACGCCAACGGAAGCCCCTCCGTGAAGATCAGTCTCGGAGAGCAGCGCGCGTATTTTTACAAGGGCGGCGTGCTCGTTGGCGTTTCACAATTGTCCACTGGCCGTGAGGGGCTTAACACTCCCACTGGTACTTATAAAATTACTCAAAAGGACAAGGACCACGTCTCCAGCTTGTTCGGGGATTATGTGGACTCGGCCGGCAACGTGGTTGTGCCCAACGTTGACGTAAAAAAAGATCCCAAACCGCCAGGCGCTCACTTCAGAGGCACGCCGATGCCCTACTTTATGCGCATCGTGTCGGGAACGGGCATGCACGCAGGTTATTTACCTGGCTATCCGGCGTCGCACGGATGTATCCGAATGCCCGAGTTCATGGCTGAGGATTTCTTTAGGTCGGTCTCAGTGGGGACGCCGGTCACGATCACGAATTAGACTACGGCTCCCAGCGCGGTTCCTCCGATTCGAGTCCGCCCTCTCGCAAATTTCGCACTCACTGCATTGAGAAAATCAAAAGCGGCAGAGCACTGCCGCACTCCAAAACGTGGCCGTCCTTGCAAACGTCATTACACGCTTGCGTTGTGGAGTGCGGCGGCGCTCCGCCGCTTTTCGAACGAATTGCAGGGGAATACACGCTCATTATCTGGGCTTGCAGACAATTCCGGGTAACGGCATCCTGATTATTCCGCTAAGAAGAATATGATCGTCATCACGCAACCAAATGCCACGGAAGAGCAGATCCAGCGGATCATCACGCGTGTGCGCGAGTTCGGCCTGGAGGCACAAATCAGCCGCGGCGCATCACGCGTGATCATTGGCGTAATCGGACCGGAAGCGCTCCTTCGCGAAAAGCCGATCGCCGCGATGGCCGGGGTGGAAGCCATCATCCCCGTGTTGAAGCCATACAAGCTTGCAGCGCGGGATTCTCGCGGCGCCTCCTCTGTCGTAGTCGGCGACGTGCGCCTGGGTGAACATGAGGACGTTGTTCTCATTTGCGGTCCGTGTTCGGTCGAAAGCCGGGAACAGATTCAGTCGATCGCGACAATCGTAAAAGAATCCGGCGCAAAAATTCTGCGGGGAGGCGCGTTTAAACCGCGCACTTCGCCATACAGCTTTCAGGGATTACGCGAAGAGGGACTTCGTTTCCTTGCGGAAGCGCGTGCGAAAACTGGCCTGCCTGTTGTCACCGAAGTCATGGATCCGCGCGATCTCTCAATGATCGAGAAGTACGCAGACTGTCTTCAGGTCGGCACCCGTAACATGCACAACTTCTCGCTGTTGAAAGAAGTGGGTCGCAGCAGACTTCCCGTGCTCCTTAAGCGCGGATTCAGCGCTACAATTTACGATTTGATCATGAGCGCGGAGTACATCCTTAACGAGGGCAACCCAAACGTGATCCTCTGCGAACGCGGCATTCGAACGTTCGAGACGGCGGCCCGCTACACGCTCGATTTGAGCGCTGTTCCAATCTTAAAGTCCAAAACGCATTTGCCGGTCATAGTCGATCCAGCGCACGCTCTCGGTCTTCGCGAATTCGTTCCGCAGATGTGTCTGGCAGCGGTCGCCGCAGGCGCAGACGCGCTCATGATCGAAGTGCACGATTCTCCCGAGATGGCCAAGAGCGACGGGAACCAGGCGCTTACGCCGGAGATTTTTGCCGAGCTCGTCCCGCGTCTTCGCGCCGTTGCCGCAGCCATCGGTCGCGCGTTGTAAATTCGGCGCGAACCATTCGCGCCATTGTTTGCTAACGCGTTGAGGAGTGGCCGCGGCGACCGTTCCTTAGGCGGATCGGCTTCTCCTGAAAATGCCAGTCCGGCTTGGACCGATGCCGAGAGTGATCGCCCAGGCGCAAGAAAGCAGCCACGGCTACAACTCTCACTGAATGTGGCGTAAACTCTGCAGTGGAAAAACCGATCGGGATAGAGCTTCTGCAACGTGTCGCGGCGAGCGAACCCATGGCCCGCAAGCTCCATGCGATACAAGATGCTCAGTGGCCGGTGCAGTTCTCACATGTCATCCAGCCAGCCCAGCCATTTCTGGCCGCGATAATCGGCCACGCCTGGCATCAGCTATCGTCCAGTCATGGGCACGCTGCCGATTCCACGATTTGGATCCTTTGTCCCAGCGTTCATTCCCAAGAGTCACTCTACGAAAGTCTGCTCAACTGGCAGCCGGACGCGCTTTTCCTTCCGGAAGCAGAGTTTGCAGCGGCCGAAAATGTTTTGCCGGATCCGGAAATTGCCGCCGAGCGACTGGCAGTCCTGATGCAAGTCGGACGCGGAGCCGGCCGACACGTCATCGTAGCAACACGCGCGAGTCTCGATCAAGCTGCGCCGAAACACGGCGCGCTGGATTCTGCCGTCACCCAACTTCAGCGCGGGGCGGTCTGGAAGATGGAAAGCCTGCTTGAACGACTTGTGGGCAGCAGCTATGAGCGCGTGGCCCAGGTCACCACCCGTGGACAATTCGCCGTCCGTGGTGGCATTGTTGATCTTTATTCGTGGCAGGCCTCAATGCCTTTCCGGGCGGAATTCTTCGGAGACCAGATCGAATCCCTTCGCGAGTTCGACATCGATACGCAGACTTCAGTGCGCGATCTGAAGTCAGTCGACATCTTGCTCGACCAGGGAGCGCTGGACCAGAGCGTTCAGGTTCGCGATTACGTCAAGCGCGATCACCTTGTAATTGACATTGAGCCAGACATGGAGAGCGGAGCTCCAGCGACGCCGGGCTCGCCGGAGCTCGCCCCTCCACACATCCAGATCAGCGAAGGCTGGATTGAGACTGGTCCGGAAGATTTCAGCGGTGCATTCCAGGATTGCGAGGTCGGTGAGTTTGCGGTCGGCGATCTGGTGCTCGCCGAGGCGAAACGGGCGCAGTTTGTTCATCGCTTGCAAGAATGGCGGGGCAACAACGCGAAAATCGTCATTTACTTCCAGACCGAAGGCGAGATCGAGCGTTTTCGCGAAATCATGGCGGGCGCGATCGACGGTATCGACTTTGTCGAAGGAACGCTCGCGCGAGGATTTTGTTTCCCTGCAGCTAATCTCGTCGTCCTCTCGGCAGCAGAATTATTTGGTCGATTCGCGGCCCATCCGCGCAGACGTTTGCGTCGTGCGGAGCGCCATCGCGCACAGATTGATTTCAGTGAGCTCAACGAGGGCGACCTCGTCGTGCACCTCGAGCATGGCATCGGGCGCTTCCTGGGGCTCGATAAATTCGTTGTAGGGCAGGCGCCCCGCCTGCCAAGCGCGGATGGGACAGGCTCGGCAAGCGGAACGCTTGCCCTACAACAGCAAGGGCAACCACAGGAGGTATTGGTTCTCGAGTTTGCAGACGAAGCGAAGCTCTATGTTCCGCTCGAGCAGGCGTATCTGGTTTCCCGCTACGTTGGCGCGGAAAAATCGCCGCCTCTCAGCTCACTCGGCGATGGAAGATGGGCCCGCGCCAAAATAAAGGCGGCGGCTTCCATATTCGATTACGCCGGGAAAATGCTTGCAGTCCAGGCGGAACGGGAAACGCATCCGGGTTACGCGTTCGCTCCGGACACAAAATGGCAGGCGGAATTTGAACATTCATTCCCGTTCCGTGAAACGCCGGACCAAATGAAGACAATCATCGATACGAAGATCGACATGGAACGTCTTCGACCGATGGACCGCCTGGTTTGTGGCGACGTCGGCTTTGGCAAGACCGAAGTGGCGGTGCGCGCCGCGTTCAAGGCAGTCATGGACGGAAAACAAGTGGCCGTGCTGGCGCCGACTACGGTTCTGGCCCAACAACATTTCGAGGTATTCCGGCAACGCATGCTCGATTACCCCGTGCGCATCGAAATGCTCAGCCGTTTTCGTTCGCAATCCGAACAGAAGAAAGTCTTGCGGCTATTACGCGAAGGCGGCGTCGATATTGTCATCGGCACGCATCGGCTCATATCCGGCGACGTCGTATTCAAGGACCTCGGCCTGGTGGTAATCGATGAGGAGCAGCGTTTCGGAGTGCTGCACAAGGAGAAATTCAAAGAGCTTTTCAAGCTGGTCGATGTGCTAACGCTTTCGGCCACGCCAATTCCGCGCACCCTGTATCTGTCGCTCGTGGGTGCAAAGGACATGTCTACAATCGAGACGCCGCCCCTCAACCGCCTGCCCGTAGAAACAGTGGTGTCGGCTTACGATGAGCGGCTCATTCGCGCGGCCATTGATCGCGAGCTCGAGCGCCAGGGTCAGGTATTCTTCCTCCACAATCGTGTAGCGACCATCCAGCGGGTGCGCGATCGGGTTGTCGATCTTTGTCCGTCGGCCAGAGTTGAGATCGGGCACGGCCAGATGGATGCGGACGAACTGGAAGGCGTGATGGCGCGATTCATTGCCGGAAAAATCGACGTGCTCGTTTGCACTACGATCATTGAAAGCGGTCTCGATATACCGAATGCAAACACAATCATCATCGATCGGGCGGACCAATTTGGCCTCGCCGACTTGTATCAATTGCGCGGGCGCGTCGGCCGGGCGGAGCACAAGGCGTACGCTTATTTGATGCTTCCACGCGAGATGATGACAGTCGGCGCAGCGCGCAAACGGATCAGCGCGATTAAACAGTACAGTTCGCTCGGGGCCGGTTTTCGCATCGCCATGCGTGACCTGGAGATTCGCGGGGCAGGCAGCATACTGGGCACAGCTCAAAGCGGTCACATCGTTGCAATCGGTTTCGACTTATATTGTCAGTTGCTTAAGCAGGCAGTGACACAGCTTAAAGGCAAAAAGCCGCGGTTTCGGCTCGATGTCGATCTAAAGCTTGATTTTGTCGCCACAAACGAAGCGGAGTTCGTGGCGACTCCAAATTTCGCTGTAGGGGAAGCCGGCGGCTTCCCCTACAAAATCCCAGCCTTCATTCCAATCACGTACGTCAGCGATCCCAGTTTGCGCATCCGGGCATACCGCGACGTTGCGGAAGTTACCACGCACGAGCAATTGCGGCGTCTGGGGCGCGACTGGCGAGACCGCTTTGGGCTATTCCCGGCGGCAGTTGACAATTTGTTTGGCCTCATCGAAATGAGGCTCGCCGCGGCAAAATCAGGGATAAACCGTGTCGAGGTGCGTGAACGCAAATTGATGTTGACCCGGCGCGGGGATTTTATACTTGTCGCGGGCAAATTCCCTCGTTTAGTTGGAGCCAAAATCGAGCAGCATCTCGGGGAGATTCTGGAACTGATAAAGAAATTATGAGAACCTTCGTGCATCCATTTGCCGTCGTCTCGGCGGCGGTTTGTGCGCTTGCTCTATTGCCCATTTGTTGCGCCGCATTCGCCCAGGAGGCTCAGGTAGTCGATGGCATGGCTGCGATTGTGAATGGCGACGTTATCACATACTCACAAGTGCGGCAGTTGTCCGCGCCGCGCGAAAGACTGTTGCGCTCACAATTGACCGGTCAGGACCTCGAAAACAAGGTGAGAGAAGTAAGGCAGCTTGCCCTAAAGGATTTGATCGACCGACGGCTTATCATCCAGGCGTTCAAAAAGGAAAGCTATGCAATTCCGGATCACGTTGTGGATCAGCGCGTGCACGACATCATCCGAGAGAACTTTGGCGGCGACCGCAATACCTTTGTCAAGACGCTTGAGGCGCAGAATTACTCGCTGGGCGAGTTCAAGGAAAAGGAAATGGAAAGAATAATCGTCCAGGCGATGCGCGGCCACAACGTCAAGACCAACTACATTATCTCGCCTACCAAGATTGAAGATTTCTACAGGAAGCATCGCGACCTGTTTACGACCAAGGAAGAGATCAAGTTGCGAATGATCATGATTTCAGGGCAAAAGGACACCGGGAATGCCCAGGCGCAAAAGTCGCTGGCTGAAGAAGTGCTCGGGAAACTGGCGGCCGGCGGGGAATTCGAACAAGTAGCGCAGATTTATTCTGAAGACAGCACAAAAGACAACGGCGGCGACTGGGGCTGGATCGGACGCAACACTCTCGCGGTACCGCTGGAAAAGTTCGCCTTCAACATGCCAGTCGGCAGAATCAGCAACATCGTCGATTACGCCGGCAATTACTACATCTTGAAGGTGGAAGACAAACGCGGCGGCACGACGAGATCGCTCGCCGAAGCGCGTGGCGACATCGAGAAAAAACTGATCCAGGACGAAGCCCAGCAAATTCAGGAACGCTGGATCGCCAGCCTGCGTAAAAGGCTTATATCCGCACTTTCTGATTAAACGTTGAACGTTCGACGTTGGGCGCCTGCTTCTCCGTGCTCGCCGGCTCCTAAATCAAATCTCAGGATGAAAAATGTTCGCCTTTAAGAGCGAATGTTCGTCTAATTGAGCAACTTTCCCGGCGATTGCTTATATTTATGAAGCCATGAAGTGGAAAAAGTCGGTTTGGAAGGAATTTTAAGAAGAATCCAGAACCTATTCCTGAAGAATTTCAAAATAAATTAAATGAAATCCGTGCCTTAAAAACTGCTTTTGATGCCCGACGCCGGAGCGGCAAAGAGCATACATTCTTTATCTTTCTGGAGCTAAACAATCCAAAACCCGGGAGTCAAGGATTGGAAAATGCATGCAGCAAATTCTCAATGGAAAGGGATTGAATGATTAGCCGATTCGATGAAGGAGAAATGAATCAAATGAATGATGCCACCAAACGTTCGATTTTTCGCTGGATTCACATCATCTTTGGGATTCCGATAATCGGTTATATTTATAGTCCGTTTGAAGAAATCCCGAATTACGCCCCGCTGTTCGGTTTGTCTTCCTTCCTGCAATTGTCCTTTCGGTTTTGGATGTGGAAAGGCCATGTCCTTCGACGACTTATTTCGAAAAAATCGGCCTAATCGGGTCAACTCTTCACACGACATGGCGATAAAAGAAAACCTCTATGAAGGGCGTGGAAACAAAAAGGAATGATCTTGTTCTCGTTAGGCGCGCTGCCTTGTGAAAATACTTACTGTTACGCTCATCGCGGGAATCATGCTGGAGCAGTCCGGCGTCTCAGTGGCCGCGACGTCCGAGAATTCGGCGGCGCGTGATGTTGCCGCGGCAAAATCCTTCGCGTTTGGAGGTATTGGTGTTGCCGGGCTCATGTCCGAAGGGGAACGGAATTTGCGAGCTGTTCTCGAGCGACCGGATCCCTCGCAACAGTTACAAACCGCGCTTAGTCATGCAACGCCGGCAGGCAAGCTCTACATTCTGGTTGGCCTGCGCCGGTGTGATCGTGCCGCGTATCAAAAAGTCTTCGATTCCCTGGCGCGTCCCAACGATGACGTTGAAGTGGCGCGCGGATGCATGATCAGTCGGGAACCGTTTCGTCAACTCCTCTCACAGGTTCAAGACGGTCGACTTGATGATTACTTATCACGGCCGCCATGGTGATTGAGAGCCGTTGCAATATCGCAGCAGCTGTAGCCACGGCCCTGTGAGCCGCATCCTTAGTGTGAAAAACAGCGTCGAGTTGGATCGGTCACAGATCCGCATGTCGGACGGATTCGTCCCGCGGCGAACCGGCCACAGGCCGGCTATAACATTTGTGAAATCGCGCTAGTAGAGACGAAAATTCTACCTGGGCGACAGCGTCAGGGAGGTGTTATCGCTGCCCTTGGCCATGCGCAGGTTTTCCTCGGCCTCAGGGAAATCTGGGTGCAGACGTAACGCTTCTTCGAACTGCGCGATCGCGCTGGGAATGTTGCCCTCGCGCATGAAAATTTTTCCCAGGTAATTATGCGGCTGCGCGAGCTTTGGATCGAGCTTGGTCGCCACTTGTAAATGCGCTTTCGCTTCTGACAAATCACCCTTTTCCAAAAGCGCAGTCCCGAGATCTATTTGCGCGTCGACATAACTGGGATCAGCGCGGACCGCTTCTCGATATTGTGCAATGGCCTCGTCCAATTTGCCGTGCTTTTCCAGAAAGGCGCCGTAGCTATGATGCGCCTGCGCGGATTTCGGCGCCAGGCGGACCGCGGCTTCGCATTCCGCCGCCGCCTGGTCGTCGTGGCCTAGTTGCTCGAGAAGGTAAGCATAACCGGAGTGATACTCGGCATTGCTCGGGTCCATTCGCAAGGCTTGTTCGTAATGGGTGTGTGCCTCGTCCAGTTTTCCCTTCCCAACCAGGCTGGTCGCAAGGCCGACGTGCGCCTTCGCGGAATCGGGATTCAAACGCAGTGCATAGGAAAATGCCTCGCCTGCTTCATCTAGGCGGCCGGCGTCCTGCAGAGCGGTGGCGTGATTAAGATGAGCCCGGGAACTGGTAGGAAGATCGGCCACGATCATGGCGACGCGATCGAGTTCGCTCCGGGCCGTGTGCGTCTGTCCAAGCCAGAGCGCTCCCAATGGAATGACGAAAACGCCTACCCATTTCGTTCCGTGCAACGCCCAGCCTGGGAGAAAACCTTTTGCCGAAACATCGGCTGTCCCGCCCGTGATACCGAGAGATTGCCTGGTAGATTTCTCGCGCACCTTCCAGATGAATCCGTCGTAATAAAAATGGAGCAACGCCGACGCCGTCACCACACCGGCGAGAATGTTCTTGACTGACTCGACACCGACACTCGACTTGAAATAGCCGAGTGCTCCGTAGGCGAAGATCAAGCCGACATAAAGACCAATCAGCGAGCCACTGCGCCGGAACACAAAACGCATAAAACCGCTGATCGAACTGTCTGTCTCAACTCGTTTGCGATTATAAATCCAGACCAGCGATAGATACTGGACATCGTGAAAGACTTCGAACAACGCGATGCCCACAAGAACGCTCGCAACGATGTTGTTGCAGTACCACCAGAAAGAAATGCTCGTGATGAGAAGCACGAGTTTCACCGGGCTTGGTCGCTGTCCGCGCACCCACGACCAGACATAATTTACAAGGAACAATCCGGCAACTGCGATCGCCACCGCCAGCAACCCTTGCTGCGCAGTGTGGAGGAGCGCAGGCGGGATGAAAGGTCCACCTGCGGAATAATAAGTTTCGAGTGTATCGGTCATTCGCTGCGGCGAGAGCAGGACGGCAGTGGCGAACCAGATCCCGCACAATGCGAAATCCAAACGCCGCGTTAGCTCGGCGAACGAACCGACTTTCGCGTCGTAAATGCGGCAGAACCCGTAGGTCTGCATCATGCCGTGCCAAACGCCCCAGACAAACGCGACCAGCACGATTCCTTTGAGGTCCCAAATCGAAAAGGCCGCGCAGACGACAACCAAAAAAATCGGGGCAAAAATGAAGCGCCATTTGAAGCGCTAGAACAACGCGCGATCGCCGTAGGCGCGAATCATTCCCGGCAAATGGTGGCCCATTGCGCCGAATGCAGCGACAAAAAGATAAATGTCCTGCGCACTCCAACGCGCCTGTGCCAGCAGGAAGATCGGCAGAATCACCAGCGGCGTGCAGACGTAAAGGACCAAGTCCCGCCAACTGTCGAGAATCCACAAGCCCTGCTTTCGCGCGGCTGCAGGCGCAGCCGGTACAGTTTGCGGACCTGAGAACGCGATAACGTGCTGCATACCGGGGAGCAGTTTTCCTTAAACTGCGGGGAAAATCAATCCTGGGTTCGATGAAAAAAGGGCGGCGCGCTCATGGCTCGTGCTCGTAATGGTGCTCGTGATCGATTAAGTAAGGTTCGATTTACGATCACGAGCATGAGCACGAGTAATAAACCACGCATCGGCATTACGCTGGGCGATTGCGCCGGGATCGGCCCGGAGATTGTCGATCTCGCTCTGAACTCCAATCGTATTACGCGCACCGCTGAATGCAAAGTCATCGGTAAATATCCCGGTTCTCGGCCAGGAAATCCTACTGCAGAAACTGCGCGCGCTGCCGCAGCTGCCTTGGAAGAAGCGGTCACCCTGGCCCGGCGCGGCCAGCTCGACGCAATCGTAACCGGCCCGGTTCACAAAGCCCGGATGTACGAGGTGGGCTTCAGGTTTCCAGGACAGACGGAATTTTTTGCCGAGCGCTGTGGCGTCAAAAATTTCGCCATGTGTCTTACCGGCGGAAAAATTACGGTCGCGCTCGTCACCGCGCACCTTCCCCTGCGCAAGGCCGCGGGCGCGCTCCAGCAATCGGAGATCGTCCGAGTCGGCCTGTTGCTGGCGGATTTTCTCAATTCACGATCCATAAGCTCGCCGCGCATCGCCGTTGCCGGATTGAATCCGCATGCTGGGGAATCCGGCAAACTTGGCTGCGAAGAAATCGAAATTATCGCGCCGGCGGTCGCGGAGCTAAACCGATTACTTCTCACCTCGCACCAATCACAGGCTGCTTTTACTGGCCCCCACTCTCCCGACACCGTCTTTCACCGTGCGATTGAAGATGAATTCGATGCGGTACTCTGCATGTATCACGATCAGGGGTTGATCCCGCTGAAACTTCACGCCTTTTACCAAGGCGTAAATGTGACGCTCGGTCTTCCTTTTCCTCGCACCAGTCCCGATCATGGCACTGCGTTTGAAATTGCCGGCAAAGGCATCGCGCGCCCTGATAGCATGATTGCGGCGATTGATCTCGCCGTGGA
>JAALOD010000033.1 GCA_013372845.1 Candidatus Udaeobacter sp. | reverse complement strand
CAAATGGGTCGGCCATGCTTTTCACGGCTGCGAAGGTCTCGCATCTATCGCTCTTGCCACAGGGCCATCCGGAACGAGAGAGTCGCGTGCTACGAATGGTCAGCGTGATGGACGCAGAAGGATTCGGCAATTGCACCAATACGTACGAATGTGAGGCGGTTTGCCCAGCCGAGATCAGCGCTAGCTTTATTGCCAAGCTGAATCGCGAATACGCGCGAGCGGCGATGAAACGCAGCGCAGGCGAATAGGGTAACACGCGCTGGCGTGCAACACGGGTCTGGTGAGCACAGGCTGCCAGCCTGTTGTCGTCGGGCAGCTTGCCGACGACTCCCGCGCTGTCCAAGAACGCCTCGCGGTGAACATTCGATGAGCTTTTCGGCAGGCTGGCGAAAAGGACAGGCTGGCAGCCTGTGCTCCCCAGATTCATGCGCGAACGGCGCAATCTTGTAATGAATTCAACGCCGTGCGATGAAATCGCGATGCCGAAAGGAAAAGCAAAAGCGGCAAGCGCAAAAATCTACGCCGTCCTGGGTTCCGACGAATCAGAAGTTAAACGCGTGGCCGCAGAGCTCGCGTCTAATCTGACGCCACCAGGCGCAGGCGATTTTGGATTGGAAGTCATTGATGGCGCTGCTGATAACGCCGATCAGGCAGAAGCGCGGGTGAGATCGGCGATTGAAGCACTGCAAACACTGCCTTTTTTCGGCAACGCAAAAGTGGTTTGGTTAAAGAACGTTAATTTTCTCGGCGACGATCAAAAAGCGCGCTCGGCCGCGGTGCAATCAGCCTTGGAAGAATTATCCGAGTTAGTCGACAGCGGTTTCGGCCCCGGTGTCACACTCTTGATCAGTGCGACCGACTTAGATAAACGCCGTTCCTTTTATAAAGCGCTGCTCAAACGCGCGGAGGTACAGGTTTTTGACCGGCTCGATTCTGGCCGAAGTGGATGGGAAGAAGAAGCTCTTGAGATGGTTCAGCAGCGGACAAAAAAAAGAAAACTCCAATTCGATGACGATGCGCTCGATCTTTTTGTGTTGCTGACTGGTGGCGATACTCGACAGATCGATAACGAACTGGAAAAGATCGATACTTTTCTTGGAAATGATCGCGTTGCAAATGCGGGACTCGTTCGTGAACTGGTACCGCTTTCGCGCGCGGGCGTTATCTTCGAATTGGGTAATGCGCTTGCGGCACGTGATCTCCAACTATCGCTGAAGCTGGTGCGACGTTTATTGGATCAAGGCGAAAGCGCTATCGGGATCTTGCTCGTGGCGATCGTTCCTACGATCCGTAATTTGCTACTCGCCAAAGATTTGATGGAACGATATCGCCTGCCACGGCCCCACTCGCCGTTCCAGTTCATCTCGGCAATCAACCATCTGCCCACCGAGGCGACAGATCATCTGCCGCGCAAGAAAGATGGCTCGATCAACGCCTACGCGCTTGGGATCGCCGCACAGCAGGCGGTCCGGTTCGAAACGACCCAGTTAATGGAGGCCATGCGGTCGTGTCTCGCCGCAAACGTTCAAGTGGTTACCACGCAGCTTGATCACGAACTGATCTTGACTGAAGTGGTCGTTAAGTTGCTCGGAGAAAAATTGAGACGCCCGGCGTTTCACAGAAACGCCCTACAAATTACGCGCCGCCTTCCACTTGTCTCCGCGCAACCGGACCGATATAAGAATGTCCCAGCGGACGCCGGTAAACGCCTTAACGATCGTAATGATCATTATTACCAGGAACACGAGATGCACCAGCGCCGCGACGATTGCCCAAAAAATACCAGGATACCGCCAATGCCCGGAATCGCCCCGAAGACCGCGTGGACCACGGCCGACACAATGTTGAAGAGAAACCATGCGCAACCAAAGATGATCGATTGCATCGCGTAAAAGCGAACGAAAGGGTCGTGCTTTTCGAGGATATAAAAATGACCCCGCCGATCAACGGAATGCAGGCGATGGCTGCGGCGACATGGACGGTAAACCGGTTGACGTAGATTTTGCGCTCGTCCTTCTGGGACCTGGCGGAGGCGGAGATTGAGTGGGCACTTCGTCTGGCATGATCTACATACACGAACTGGAAAGTGTATTGTCAAGCATCTTCCTTCTACGCGATTCTTTTTCGCTTTTGCCGCTGACTGATGACCAATATCATTCGTTCTCAACCAATCAGACCAGTGGCTCGAAATTCGCATTTTCTGCGCGCCTTTACCTTGATCGAGCTAATTGTGGTGCTGGCAATCATCGCCATTCTCATGTCCATGGTGTATCCCATTTACACGAGCATGTCAGAGCGCGCTAAGGCAACAAAAGACTTGAGCAACCTGCGCCAGATCGGCGTTGCGACACAGACTTATTTGAATGACACGGACGGTATGCTGTTTTCGCCCGCTACGCCATGGATGTCGCAATTGAACGCCAATTCGAAATACTTCGCCGGCTGGCGAGGTTTTCAATCGGCGTTTGATAAGCGCACCTCGTCGGAAACGGGCGATGCATCAACGCCGATCAGCTACGGCGTCAACGCCAATATTTACCCAGGTGGCGCGGCAATGCCCGCTAGCAAAATTACCAAGCCTACAGCCTTCATATTGTTTGCGCCGGCGCAAGATTCCTTCGCCACCGTGCGTTTCTCAGGCTGGGCCACGTCTCCAGTTCCCGGTGTGACAGTGAAAGGAATAGGCAGCAATAGGGCGACGAGCGCCCCAGGCGGGGATGCAATTGGAGGTACGCAAAACAACCGACAACGAATTAACGCCCTCTTCGCTGATCTACATTGTGAGACAATGTCATGGGCGACATTCACCAACAACGCGCCCAATGCCAACGATCCGGACGGGGCCTTCCGCTGGAATCCCTAATTTGCCTGAATGGGCGGCGGTGGAGATTCGCGGCTTAGGCTATCATTATCGAACGCTGATCGGCTCAAATCTGATCGAGCAGATTGGCAACCACACGCCCAAACACATGTCCGGCAAAACGTGCGCAGTTATTACCGACACCAATGTGGGACCGCTTTTCGCTAATCGCGCTAAACGAAGTCTGACATCAGCCGGCTTTAAGCCGACGCTAATTACCATTCCGGCAGGCGAGAAGTCGAAGACACTCAGGCAAGCTGGCGCAATTTGCGAGCAGATGATTGCCGCCGGATTAGATCGCCAATCCTTCGTTATCGGTCTCGGTGGCGGAGTGATCGGCGACATCTCCGGATTTGTCGCGGCGATTTATCATCGCGGTATTCCTCACATCCAGATTCCGACGACCCTGCTTGCAATGGTGGATAGCTCAATCGGCGGAAAGACCGGAGTCAATACAAACGATGGAAAGAATCTCCTCGGTGTCATCCATCAGCCATCGCTTGTGATTGATGATGTGGCTGTTTTGAAAACGTTGCCACGACGAGAATTTAATCAGGGATTCGCCGAAATCATTAAGCACGCGATTATCGCGGACACGAAAATGTTCGGCATTCTTCAAGGCTGGAAAGCAAGCGAAGCGCCTGCCCTAAAACAGCTCGTTCTTCGGAACGTAAAGATAAAATCAAGATTCGTAGGGAAAGACGAGCACGACCTAACGGGCAAGCGTGCCCTTCTGAATTTCGGACACACCGTGGGTCACGCGATTGAGCGGGCGGGAAATTACCGGAAATTTCTACACGGCGAAGCCCTCAGCCTGGGAATTGTCGCTGCATGCGCTGTTTCAATTAAAAGAGCCGGACTTCCGCCCAGACAACGCGATGCGGTGATCGACGTTCTGCGACGATTTGAGTTGCCGACGTGTTTGCCAAAGAATTTCCCACGTAACAAAATCGTTAGCGCGGTGAAGTTCGACAAAAAATTCCAAAGCGGAAAAATCCGATTCGTTGTAACGCCGCGCATCGGGGCCGCCTATCTCACGACCGACGTCATGCTCGACGATATTCGCGAGGCGGTAGACGCGCTGTAGGGCGTCCGTATCAGACGCCATGGCGTTTCACAGAATGGAGCCGGCGGGAGCCGAGCGACATGGACGGGCAGGTCGAGAGACCGAGCGAGTGGGGGCGAGCGAGTCAAACGCCCTACAATAGAGGCGATTGGGTCATTCGCGCTTGGCTCGCGCCTTTGAGTAATATTCGACTAATCCATCCGTCACGCTGTCAGCGTATTCGCGGAAAATACTCTTGCGTTCCAAGCCGTTGATGTTGCGGGTTCCTTCGTAATCGCCAGCCTGAATACGGGCGAAGCCGTCTTTGCTGTTCATCACGTAGGGCTCGCAATAAACCACCGGACAACGATAAAGCCGCGTAGCTAGCAAATTGCGCGCATAGACGTAACCGCTCGTGCCAACTTTCGTTGTGCTGTTCGTCGTAGGATACTGGTATGGGGGTAGTTGAGTTTCCCGGGCCATTGTGCCGGCAATTGTGTCCGCCAGCGGCAACTCCTCGTCGTAAGCGCGGCTGAGAAGTCGCCGAATCATTTCGAAACGTTCGTCATCGAACTCAAGCTCCTGCTGCAAATAGGAACCGTTCACCAGAAGGTGAAGATGGTTGATGTCGGTCAACGTTGGATTATTTGGATCACCCCAGCCTTCGGCATTGAAATGCAGGCAAAGAACGAGATCAGGATGCAACTTGAAGTTTACCAGCGCCGCTCGACGGCGAATCTCGCTGTAACGGTAAAATAATATTTCGCTCTGCCAGCGAATCGTTTGCTCTTTCTCCGGATCGTTTGGATCAAGCACGTCGGCACGGGGCTGTGGCACGCCGTTCTTAATCAGAATTTTCCTGGCAAGTTCCCGAAAATCATCGGGACGTTTTGCCGTGACCGGTTCGTTGCTATACCGAACAAAAAAAACTTTTGCCCCTAATTCGCGCAATCGCGGGGCGAGCAGCCGCGCGACTTTCAAAGTCAGATCACCTTCCTGCACTGGCTGAGTGCTGTCGACTTGAAACCAGCGCTCTTCCATCTTGGCCCATTCGCCACCCAGATGCCCCGGGTCGAGCGCAATTCGCAAGCCCGAGAGCGGCTTGTGCCCTTTCGCAGGTGGCAAGGATTTCGCGGGATCCCAAAGCCGCGGCACCGGATTGCGCGAGGTGTCGTCCTTCGCGAACCGCAAGGTGAAGAAATTCTGCGACTCGCGGTTGGTCAAAATTCGCGCCGTGTCGGTGTTTACTTCAATTAAATCGGGAGCAAATCCATGTGTGCAATAAACGTCGTAAATTAGGTGCGCGAATTCGTCGTGGGTGATTGTCTCCTGATAGGATTCAAGCACGCTCCAGCGCGGACGGGCGCCGAGAATTCCGAGATTGTCCGCCGCTTTGCCCGTGATCGGGAAGATCGACAAGCAGGTCGCTAGCAATACGACGCGAAGAATCATTTCGCAGCCAATGAAGCATTGATGGCTGGGTTTCGCGCTCCTTAATACCAGTAGCGTGTCATCCTGAGCGGAGCGAAGGATCTCACCTACAACGGCAGCATCACGCAATGTGGCTTGTGTCACGCGTCGTCTAACGAGAGGTCCCTCGCCGTCTTCGCGGCTCGGGATGACAACAGCTTTTGTCGTGGCTACTGTCGCAGAATGCTAACTGTCCTTATCCTGGGCGACATCGTTGGTGAGCCGGGACGCACCGCCGTGATTACCAGGCTGCCGGAACTGAAAGAAAGGCACGCCTTGGACTTCATCATCGTTAACGGAGAGAATGCGGCCGGCGGTCGCGGCATAACGGGAAGAATCACCATCGATCTCTTGCGCGCCGGCGTCTCAGTCATCACGACAGGCGACCACATATGGGACCAGAAAGAAATTCTTGCGTTCATCGACACCGAGCCGCGTTTGTTGCGCCCGTTGAATTATCCCGATGGCGCGCCGGGGAGCGGGTCGATCATCCTGGAAACAACCAAGGGAAAAATCGGTGTTATCAACGTGCAAGCGCGCACGTTTATGCAGCCGATTTTGGAAAATCCGTTTCGCTCGGTCGATGCAGCGGTGACGAAGATGCGCAACGAGACGGCGAACATCATCGTGGACGTACACGGAGAGACGACCAGCGAAAAAATCGCGCTGGGCCGGTTTCTCGACGGAAAAGTTTCTGCTGTTATTGGAACCCACACCCACGTTCAAACCGCCGACGAGCAAATTTTTCCCGGCGGAACAGCTTTCTTGTGCGACGCGGGCATGTGCGGTCCGGTAAACTCCATCCTGGGACGCGCCATTAATCCAATCATGAACCGGTTCATCTCGAACCTGCCGGCGTCGTTTCCTGTCGCCGGCGGTGAGGTGCGTCTGCATGGAGCGTTAATCGAAATCAACGAGAGCACCGGTCGCGCAATGCGAATTACACGTGTGGATGAGCCTGCGCTCAGTGTCACTGCTCCATCGGAGCCCGAACCAAAGATCGACATTGACATTGAACAGACGCCATCCCCAGAGCAAACTTAATGTACGCCGAACTGTTCGCGACCTGAATTTCGAATTGTTTAGGAACATCAACGTCCAAAAGAAATTATGAAAAAAACCTTTGTCTTTATTTTCGTCACGGCCCTGGCGCTTTGTGCTCCGCAGTTGTCCGAGGCGCAAGCCACCAAAGATGCCAAAGAAGCAAACAAGCTTGCCCGAGACGGCGCAGAGGCTTCCAAGAATCAAGAGTGGGACAAAGCGATCGACTCGCTTCGCAAGGCGACGGCTCTCGACCACAAATACGCGCCAAATCTCGCCGCGGTTTATCAACAGCGTGCATACGCCGCCGCGACTAACCAGCAATTTCAGGATGCGATCAACGACTACGGCGAGGCGCTCAAGATCAGTCCAGAAGACGCACGAATTTACGAACAGCGAGCAGCGGTCGAGATGAAACTGAACGATATGGACAAAGCGCTGGCCGATTATTCCGAGGCAATCAAGCTTAAGCCGAACGAAGCTCGGTACTACGGTTACCGCAGTTACATTTACGAGGTCAAGGGCGACATCAAAAATTCGATGGCTGACACCGACAAAGTGCTAAAACTTGATCCGAAAAATCAGGAAGCGGTCAGCCGCAAAAAGCGCTTAGAAACGCTACAATCCCTGAGAGCAACGCCCGCTCCTCCAGCGCCGCCCGCTTCAACTAAGACTTCACCGGCGGCCGCGCATTCGCCGCACAAGCCATAATCGTTAGTTAGCGGCAGGGGCCGCAATTCGTCCCAACGTGTTGAGCCGCCTTCGTATCACTACGGCGTGCCAAGGGAACAACACGTTCCACCTGCGCTTCCAAGGTGGATCGGCTTCTCAGAGGACGAGGGTGAAGAAGCCGCCGAAGGCGCAAGATAATCTTAGATGTTCAGGCGTCCGTCGGTGAAACAACGGCTTCCTGGTCTTCGGTTGGCTTTTCCGGCGCGGTGAACCGCCTCTTCCTCCGGTTGGCCGGCAGAGGTGCCAGGGTCATGGTGATATTGCGTCCGGCGATTTTTGGCTCCATTTCCACCTGCGACATTCCCGCGAGATCATCGCGAACTTTGTGCACGAGCTGCATGCCAAATTCCTGGTGCGCCATTTCGCGGCCGCGAAATTGCAGTTGCACCCGCACCTTATTTCCCCGATCCAGGAATTCTTCGCCGTGCCGGATTTTCGTCAGATAATCGTGATCGTCGATGTTAACGCGAAACTTGATTTCTTTCAGCTTTGAGCCGGAGGGCCTTTTATCCTTGGTATGCTTGGAAATATCGTACCGGAACTTTCCAAAGTCGATGATCTTGCAGACCGGCGGGGTGGCCGTTGGGGCGATCTCCACCAGATCGAGACCAAGACTTTGAGCTTTGCGCAAGGCGTCATTTAGCTTCATGACGCCAAGCTGTTCGCCGGTAGACCCCATAATGACCCGGACGTCTCGGGCGCGGATCCGACCGTTTACACGAATTTGTGGTTGCAGATTCGAACTAGCTCCTGGCCGACGGAGCGGGAGTGCGCCGCGCCGCCGTATTTCCATTTATCGCAATTCCCGGCGCTACCCTTGGCAAACGCCCGGACACTCTAACCTCGTCACGGCTGCGATTCACCGCGACGAAGAGCTCGCATTAATATCGCGAGCCGAAGGGAAGTTGTAGGCAACAATCTTGCGCTGGCAAGGCGAATCTCGTGACAATCACGTTTCGATCCTCCAAACGCTCATTTTGCCGGCGGCTCGCCAAAATGCGCCTTGTGCGCCGCGTACGCAGTGGCGTCGTCGAGCATCGAATCAAGCGTGGCTGTCAAGGGCTCGAGCTTTACAACACCGGAGAACACCGCGCGATCGCCAATTTCCGTGTCGATGACGAATGTCGGGCGTTGGGTGACTTGGAGCGCATGAAATTCCGTGGTCGATGCGCGAACGCGTTTCTCGATCTCGGGCGAACGCGCGCGATCGAGCAGCTCTTTTTTGTCAATCTTGCCGGCGCCAGCTCCAATCTCGGCGGCAACTTTCCAATCGCTCACCTTTTTCCCTTCGCGCAGCGCGGCGTGAGACAGCGCAAGGCGAACGCGATCATCGACAAAACCAAAGTCCCTGGCGGCTTCGGCCACGCAGTTCGGTGCGAGCCATTCCGGGAGACTGGGATCGTACCAATCGGTGTTGAGCATGAACGGCGAACCCATCATCATTCCGCTGCGCCGATAGAACCATTGCTCCTGCTCGCGTGAAGTTGGCAAACCAATGGGATCCATCAAAGCGACCTTCCACTGAAACTCGACGCGGCCGTCATAACGCTTTTTCAATTCCGCCCAGGTAGGCTCGGACCAGAAACACCAGGATGAAATAACGTCGAGATAATCGGTAACAGTGATTCGCATGTTTGAATGTTAAAAAGGGTTGAAAAGTTACAAGGTTGAAAAGTTTAATCGTTGAAGCGATGAAGCAGTTGATTCTTGTTGCTGCGTTAACGCTTCAACGCTTTAACGAGTCACTTGGGGCTAGCGCCAACTTTGTCTGTGGACCTGAACCATATTTTTCTTTTCCTGGCAGTAGTTTCATCGCTGCTAGTGCTCGCCCGTGCATGGCGTCCGGGGCAACCTTATCGCGGCTGGCGTATCGCTGCACTAATTGTTCTGGCAATAAGCTGTGTATCCTGGATTTTTTTGCGCAGCGCTGCCGGATACATCGGCGGCATCGCGTGGTTCGCGCTTTTGCTCCTCCCGACGATTGGATTGCGCAAAATGACGGAGTTCGCCGCTAAGGGAGACTACAAATCGGCTGCAAGACTCGGAACAACTCTTCAAATCTTGCATCCCAGCGCCGAGTTGCGCGATCAGGTTCAATTGTTTCGGCATTTGGAATCTCACCAAAACCGCCCGGTTGCTTTCAGAACCGCTCCAATCGCAGGCCGTGTTCGGCATAGCCAGCTCCGAACCACGCCGGCAGTTCTCGCGTTGATTCTGCTCAACGCGGTCGCATTCCTTTTCGAGATTTCCGCTGGCGATCTGAATGACCCGGAAGTCTTGCATCGAGTCGGTGCACTCGAACCTTATGCTGTTGTGGTCCAAGGTGAATATTGGCGGCTTTTCACTGCGCTATTCTTGCACGGGGGTTTTACCCATCTGCTTTTCAACATTTTCGCGCTTTATATTCTTGGCCCGCCGTTAGAACGATCCATAGGCACAATCCGATTCGCCGTGTGCTACTTGGTATCAGGTCTTGCCTCCAGCGCGGGTGTTGTGGGTTTGACGGTACTCGGTTTCGTAGAAGTCGCCCAGCTCGTCGGCGCATCGGGTTGTATCATGGGAATCGTCGGCGCGTGGGCGGGATTACTAGTGCGACATCGTCATGCGCCGCAGGCGAAACAACGCCTGGCAAACGTCGCAATGATCATAGTGATTCAAGTCGCCTTCGATCTTTCGACGCCACAGGTCAGCATGGCTGCGCACCTGTGCGGACTAATCGCCGGCTTCTTTCTCGGACTCATCCTCGTGCCACGCGCTACGTCAGTAGCCGGGGATCGCTGACTCCTGCAAGAGCCCAACGCTCCAAGAAATCCAATCACAGATTCTACAGATAACCGGATGTAACCTGATCGTCACTAGCGACTCACTAGGTCCAGTGGTAGTGGGTCGGAAATCTGCCTGTAACTTGCCGGATCAGGTTTTCTCGATTAACTCCGCCGCGTTCGCATGTCATCCTTTCAAACGTATAATGTGACTGGCCGGCGTCGCCGACCCCGGCTATAGCAACGCCCCTTCGCATGCCTAGTTTTCAAACGTATAACGTGACTCCCATCCTGCCGGCGGCGTTGGAACCGCTGCGCGAGATGAGCTTTAATCTGTGGTGGACGTGGGAACCCGCCGCGCGCCGGTTATTCCGACATCTCGATCCCGAACTTTGGAACCGGACGAATCATAATCCAGTCCGGATGCTTCAGCTTTCGCGGCAATCCAGGCTGGAAGAGCTTGCGCAAGACAAAACTTTTCTGCGCGAACTAAAGCAGGTCTTTGAGGAATTCGAGAAATATCTCGGGCGACACGACACTTACGGAAAGACGGGCGCCGGAAGCGCGATTAAGAATCCAATTGCCTATTTCTCCGCTGAATTTGGCTTTCACGAATCGATCCCGAATTATTCCGGTGGTCTCGGAATACTCGCTGGCGATCATTGCAAGTCAGCAAGCGATCTGGACCTGAATTTCGTTGCAATTGGTTTGCTCTATCGGCACGGGTATTTCCGGCAGCAGATCGACAAGAACGGCGTTCAAGCGGCGATCAACTTGAATCAAAATTTCTATCATCTGCCGATCCGGGAGGTGCTGCACCGCGGCGACAGACTTCTCATCTCAGTGCGAATCTTGGAACGTGAAGTTTTTGCCCGGCTTTGGGAATTGCGCGTTGGCCGGGTAAACCTCTACCTCCTCGATACGGACATCCCGGAAAACAGCGCCGAGGACCGATTAATCACTGCCGAGCTTTATGGCGGCGACCTTGAGATGCGCATGCGCCAGGAGATGATGCTGGGAATCGGCGGCGTCAAAGCGCTCGCCGCGCTCGGCATTCAGCCAGCCGTGTTTCATATGAACGAAGGACATTCGGCGTTCCTGGCGCTGGAACGCATTCGTCTCAATGTCGCGGAGAAGAAGATCGATTTTTATTCAGCACTTCAGCTGGTAGCCGCCGCCAACGTTTTTACCACGCACACTCCAGTCCCTGCCGGCAATGACTCCTTCCCGCGCGAGATGATGCGTAAATATTTTGGTAATTTCGCCAAGGAACTAAACATTCCGTTCGACGAACTGTTCTCATTCGGTCACACACGCCTTAATCCAGACGATCCGTTCAGCATGACCATCCTCGCATTGCGTCTTAGCCGGCACGCCAATGGAGTAAGCAAATTACACGGCGAGGTCAGCCGATCGCTTTGGAAGGATGTCTGGTCTGGCGTTCCAGTCCATGAAGTGCCCATTACCAACATCACCAACGGGGTCCATACCAAAACCTGGATGGCGCCGGAGTTCGCAGCGCTTTATCGCAAGCACCTCGGCGACTGGGAGGAACATCTTACCGAACCGGAATTTTGGCGCGGCGTCATTGATATTCACGACACGGAACTTTGGGATACGCATCAACAACTCAAACTCCGCCTGATTAACTTTATCCGCGATCGGGAACGACACCGCCGTGAGCGACTGGGAGAATCCCCGGAGTCAATCCGCAAGGTCAACCGTATCCTTGACCCGGAAATTTTGACGGTGGGCTTTGCGCGCCGTTTCGCGACTTACAAGCGCGGTACGCTTTTGTTCAGCGATAAGGAACGATTAAAGCGATTGGTGAATGATACCACTCGGCCTGTGCAATTCATTTTCGCAGGCAAAGCGCACCCACGCGATGAAGCAGGCAAGGCGCTAATCCAGGAAGTTTATAGATTTAGCCACGAAGCCGGGTTGGAAAATCGCATCGTTTTTTTGGAGGACTATGACAGCTACATCGCGCGCCGCCTGGTGCAGGGTGTCGATCTTTGGCTAAACCATCCGTTGCGTCCCTTGGAGGCGAGCGGAACCAGCGGAATGAAGGCCGCCCCCAATGGCGGAATCAATCTGAGCGTTCTCGACGGCTGGTGGCGCGAGGGGTACAACGGCAGCAATGGCTGGGCTATCGGCGCGGAGATCAATAATGGCACCACGGAATTTCAGAATGAAGTGGACGCGAGCAGTCTTTACCAATTACTGGAAAACCAAATCGTCCCTCTCTATTACGCGAAACCGGACGGCAAACTTCCTCTCGCCTGGCTGCAATTGATGCGCGAATCAATCCGCAGCGTCACGCCGGTCTTCAACACGCAGCGCATGGTGAAGGAATACACCGAGCAACTTTATGTCCCGGCCGCGAAATCGTACGAGAATTTTTCCCGCGACGGCTGCGGCGCTGCCAGACAGCTAAGCCAATGGAAAACGCAAATACGCAAGGTTTGGCCGGCGGTGAAGATTTCGGATGTTCAGATCGGAAACAAAGATCGACAAAGCATTTTGGTCGGCGAATCGCTGCAAATCACGGCGCGCGTCCATCCGGCGCGGTCGATCCACAACATGTGCGAGTGGAGCCTACCACGGCGAAGCGGATAACGGTGACATTCGCAATCCTCGTCGACTGTCCTCAATCAAACCGGCCGCGCCGATGGAGACGTAATTATGTTTACCAGGGAGCGGTCCCCGCGTCTGAAAGCGGCACCTATGGCTTAGCGTGCGCGTCGTGCCCACACATCCCTGCTTGATGCAAATACACGAACTGCGGTTGATCACCTGGTCGTAATGCTGTAGCGACGCACCTGTGACAGGTCATGATGTCGTGCGGGAGGCGTCACACCTAAACACGCAACGATTGCGACCACCGCAACACCAAGAGAGACCTCGCAGAGCACATTTCGACGGAGTTGAAACAGCAAGTCTGGCCTAGCGGGGGCTTGTAGAAGCTTTGCTTTAACGAGCAACCGGTTGCGCGCGCCGAAACCAATGAGGATGGCGAAGAGCGTGAGCTTAAAAAGCAGAAGGCCGCCATAAGGCGTCGTGAAAAGGGCGTAAATCGAACCGACCAGCAGCCAACTATTGGAAATTCCGCTGACGACGAGAACGCTCACGCAGCACAAGCTGAGTGTGGAAAAACGGTGGACCACCCGAGCGACGGTTTCGCCTAACGAGAACGGCGCACGCACGCGCGCCAGGAAAATTGTCAGCGGTACCAGTCCGCCAATCCACCCACCTGCAGCGCAAAGATGAAGCATGTCGCCGAGCAGACCAAGTGAACGCACGCTGGCTGCTGCAGCGTGGCTGATCCAGGCCAGCGACACGAGGAAAACAACGCTTACCAGCCAGAGAACCGGGGTCAGGACCCTTCGTGCTTTAACTTTCGCCAGCCCCGTAGCGACCAGCGCAAACGCGGCTACGATCAGGCCGAGACGAAGCTGCCATACTCGACCGAATTGCGTCTCAAACAAAACGGTCCGCCACGCTGCCGCCGCGAAAGCACTCTTGAGCGGCAATCCACTCATGCTCGCCACTTCCAGCCAAAACCAGAGGAGAGCAGAAAGAAGTGCTGCTACGATACTCCAAGCGGCAAGGCGGAACAGCCGGTGTTCAATCTCGTAGGAATCGCCGCTTCCAACGCGACGAGCCGGAGCAAGTATAACGAGGTCGAAGGTGAAGATTCCCGCAAGCAGAATCGACGCGCCGATATGCACTGCGCGAGCGATGATGAGCTGTGCCGTGAGCATTGCTTCCGCTCCGCACCAGTGCCTAACGAACAATCCGGAATGTGAAGTTTCCGTTTGTAACATGTGTGTCGACGGAAACGACACGCCAGACTACTTTGTAGGTTCCCGCGCCCAGCGACGGCAAAGAAACGTGCAGCAGCGCGTGGTCGGAGCGATCCAGATGCAGATCGCGTTTGTCCACCTCCTTCCCAGACGCGTCGAAGACCTGAATGCTGCTAACGGCGGGTTCGATATTCTCTGTAAATCGAATTCGGACCTCGCCTGGTGATGTCTGTATCGTGCTGCCTACTCCCGGGTCCGCATCCTTGAGAAAAGCGTGCGCTTCAAGCCGGGCTGAGCCGACCACAAGAATTAAAAAGAAGATGAGACGTTTCATTTGTTTCCTCCAAAGAGCGGGCGACCCAGGCTATGGGGAAAGAGATCGTCCACGAAGAAGTGCAGTTGCGCGATCACGCCGACGTTGTTTCCGGTGCGCTCGTTGATCGGAACAACAGCCTCAACTCCAACCTGGAAGTATTTACCCGCCCAGATGATGCCAGGGTTTATCGTGCCAGTCGTTTGTCCCTCTTCTCCGCGGTTCAGCGGAGTTTCCAATGCAAACTCCACCAGCGGGATCAACCGATCAAATGGCGCGCGCAGTCCGATGTCCTGCACCTGTGATTGCAGGTAGATAAGGCTGTACTCCAATGCAAAGCCCCACTCCAGCACATCGGGATGCCGCTCGACATCAATCTCCTGTTCGCCGGTCTGGGCGTCCACTGTGACACTGCGCGTGCTCGCGCTGGTCGGAATCGCAATGCCGACCTGCCCTGTGATGGCGAACGGCTTCAGGAACCGCACGGCCGCGGGTAAATCGCCAAAGCCTTTGCCGAAAAAAAATCCCGGCGTCCACGTGCTGAATGAATCGGCGCCCACCGAGCGCCCACCCGTGCCACCGACTTCCACGCCAAGTCCGATCGAGGCAATCGCTTCGTGCTCGCCGTTTTTCAACAGCTGATACTTCCCGCCTAACTCCAGATTGCTGAACCCATTCGCCGCGCGCCCTTCGTGCGGATTGAGTACCGTAAAACTGTCACCGATTTCAATCGCAAAGTCCGGGGTAATGCGCTTCGAGATCTCCATGGAGATGTCCGTTTCACGCGTTCCACCATCCTCCGGCGTCCTTATCGTGCTGACCGTTGGAAGCGAAAGTTCATCGGCAACAAAAGGATCATCCGTTGAAAGTGTCGCCGGGAAAAACCGCGCTCCAGCAAAGCCATGGCCAAAAGCTCGACCCATCGCACCGAACTCGCACACGGCGTAAATGAGTAAAAAAAACAAAGATAAAAATTTCATTTAAGTCCTCCGAAAGTCGAAACAACACCGCGACTGCTACGCGGCGGTTTCCAATTATGGATTGCGCGCGAGGCTACGACCCGTGCACACGCACGGCGCAGCCGAATCAAACGCGAACTAACTAAGGAGCGAGCGCGGTGGCGGTACAGGCGGAGATCGCCCAATTTGAGAAGAACAAAAATCGCGCATCGTGTATTTGAAAGGAATGAACGGTCGTATCAAATGGCCCGACCGCGATACGCAAATCATGTCGATCTTTGGCGCCGGCGATTGAAGATCAGATTTGCGTTCAGAAGTCTTCCCCTTGTTGACGACATCGCAAAGCGAACAGGGATGGGCGCCCCCAAATGTTTGAGCAATCGCCTGACATAGCGGCGCGCGTTTCGAGTAATCGATGAGCATCGTTGTCCACGCCAGCGATTGGAGCGCGATCCATTGCAAGCCGATCGCGCAGCAAAGGGCGGAAATCGTGACGATCCGGCCTAGATGGCGAAGCACGATTGCGAGGCTAGCTTTCGCGATTTTAAAGTCAATCACTGCTTCCTCCCATTTTCGGAGCAAATGAGCCATTGCCTTCGTCGAGATAAATTGTCGAGCCAATTTGCGAGATTTTCAGGGTCTGTCGCCAACTGCCAGAGCGAAGGTCCTTCGTAGCTTCGATTGTCTTTGTTTCCGCCTCTCTTCGAATGGGGACTTGATCGACGCCAACCATTGCTTCGGACAAAACTCTACCGTCCACTTCTTGCGGCGGTTTGATTCCAAGAATGTGCAAAATTGTCGGCGCAAGATCGACATTGCCCGTAGGCAGATCGTCCGTTTGGCCGCGGCGAAAATCCGGGCCCGCCGCGATCAGGGTATTATGCATGTCGAATCGGCTTAGCGTGGCGTGGGTTCCTTTCCCTGCTTCGCGTTGCCAGTCGGCATCGATCATTCCCGGAGTGCCGAACTGATTTTTCGAATCGTTCCAGCGGAAAGCCATGACAACGTCCGGCGCATGTGGGTTGTCGATTTTGGCGTCGTCCAAATGGAAGGTCCCTGGCAGACCCTGTTTGGTAAAAATCACTCCCGCAAAATCGGATTGCTGCAAAAATTCAACGAGGCGGTGCACGAGCGTCGCGTCGTGTCCGACGACATAAAAGAGAACACTGCCGCCGTTCCCAACCAGCATGATGTCCCCAGGTTTCGGCTCCCCATCAAATTCAGTCTTAGCAGCGAAACCGGCGTCGCTCAGGATTTTTCGTAAATCGATCGAGCGCTTGATTGTCGAGAATCCGTGATCGGAAACGACAAAAATGTCAGTCGTCGCCCTTGCTGATGCTTGCCGCGCCGTGGCCTTGGCGGAGCCGGGCATATCTAATGCCGAAAGAATTGCAGCGAGATTTTCGTCCGACGATTTGATTGCAGCGAGCGCGGATGGCGCGCCAGGCGCAGATTCGTGCTCCGTTAGATCCGGCTCGCCCAACCAGATCACTGACAAGGCTGGCACGCCATCTTTCCAAAGGAAATCTGTCACTGCTTTGGTCGTCCACGCGTCGTGTTGCAAGTGTGTAGATGGAAACGGGCCGAGCGCGGCAACGATGGGAGTAAGAATATCACGCGGAAGCGCCTGACCCGCGAAAAGTGTGACGCAGTTTTTCGCAGGCCCAATACCTGCGTGTCGATCCAGCAAAAGGCCGACAGTTTTCGCACTGGCGATCGCCGTTCGCCCACCTGCGCGTTGAACCAGCTCGGTGATGGTCGGAACGGAAATGTATTTGCCGCCGGAAAGTTCATCTCCCCTGGCCACAACTGTCGGACTCTCGACGCTGATTGATCGGGTGCGGTCAATCTCCGGCCGATACACATAATTTGCTATCACGCCGCTCCGACCGGGATAAACACCGGTAACGAGTGCCGTACCGTTTACCTGTGTCGCGCTGGGATAAACCGGATGATGATTTCGAAACGTGATTCCTTCGCGAGCGAGCTTCCAAAGCGTCGGAGTTGTCTCCTCGTTGACAAAGTCAGGACGCATTCCATCCCAAACAACAACCACGATATGCCGGTCGGATCTTGCCGTTTCCGCGGCAAGCGGAATGAGGCCTAAAGAAAAAACGAGGACGAGGATCGAAATCGGTGTGCAATATTTCGGAAACATGATCGTTCGCAGACTACACAGATTGCGTGAGATTGGTAGGGCGCGACCGCCGGGCGCGCCGCCATGGAGTTTGGTTCTTGGCCTGCTTCTTTTGTCTGCCTCAGCATTGGCCGCTCCGCTCGTTCCCACTAATCCCGGGACGACATGGCGATACAGCATGACGGAAGAACTTGGAAAAGGCCTTACTATTTCGAATTTGAAACCAGACGCTGATGGGAGGGTTCGGCTACCGGTAGTCTACCGCCTTGATGGAATGGAGGACGTTGACGGGAAAGAGCTTCTCAAATTCGAAATGCACCGGGCTGGTTCGATCACGAATACAGATCTTGTTACCGTCGATGAACATGGAATAACCTGTTGGGCGCGAATTAATCTGGACGGCGAACTGATCAAGTTTAATCCGCCGCAAACAATGGTTGCTGCGCCGCTCAAGCAGGGAGCGACCTGGAATTTTGATGGTCAGGCCGGCGATTTAAAAGTGCATCAGCAGTACACTGTGACCGGCGAAGAAGATATCGAAGTGCCTGCCGGTGAATTTCACACGTTTCATATTCGTGGGGAGCAAAGCTCCCCCAGCCGGATGACTATGGACCGCTGGTTCGCGCCGGGCACCGGAATTGTTAAAGACGTTACAACAATGCGTGGCAGGGACGGCGATTTGCTCGAGCGAATTTCCCTGGAACTGGCTGGGCGACCCAAAATCGAGAATAGACCGGAGGTGAAATCGGAGGCGGCGTCGAAACGGCTGTCCGTGACATTCGCAAACGATCAATTCGGGAAACCAAGCACGACGTTTTCATCGGATACACCCCAGATTTACGTGCGTTGGCAGGGACAACGCTTGCGAAAGGGTGGAAAGGTCAAGGCGGTGTGGATCGCGGAGAACATCGGCGAAGATTTTCCACAAGACTACAAGGTGGACGAAGCGTCAGCGACCGTCGAAAGCCAAAATGCTCGTGGAGCATTCACGCTGGCGCGGCCGGAAGACGGCTGGGCAGTCGGTGATTACCGCGTTGAATTTTACGTCGATGACGTCTTGGTGGAGACAGCGAAGATAAAAATTGTGGAGTAGTCTTGTCATGTCGAGCGTAGTCGAGACATCTCTAATATTTTAGCCCTGCAGCAGCCAGAGATTCTCCGGCTCCGCTCGGAATGACAACCGTTACACTCCAGAATTTCTTGAATCCAAAGCGAGGCGCCGTTGCATCGTAACTAACAGAATCATATTTCCCATGAAGAAGATCATTTTTGTATTTTTGGCTGCGTGCGTCGTGCTGGCCGTTGGATGCCGATGGGTGGGAATTCGAGGCAACGGCCACATCAAAACAGAGGACCGAACAATTAGCACCTTCACCGAGATCGACGCCGGCGGAGCATTCGAAATCGAATGGCAAAGCGGGTCCCCTGCTCTCCGCATCACGACCGACGAAAACCTCCTTTCTTATGTCGAGAGTGAGGTCTCGGACGACACGCTTCATTTGCGCACGCACGACCAAATCTGGCCAACGCATGGAATCAAGGTCTCTATCTCCAGCCCAACAAGAGCGGCCGCTAGGATCCGCGGCGCCGTAAAGCTCACGGCAAAACAGCTCACCGGCCCCAAGTTTGCTCTTGAGGCTAGGGGTGCGTCACGTGTTTCACTCGATGGAAACATCGATGAACTCCTTGCCGATATGACCGGGGCTAGCGAGTTGGGGGCAAGCGGACTCCAAACCAAGACCGCCGAAATCTCCACAACAGGCGCAGGCGACGCGGAGGTCGCAGTTGCTGAGACGTTGAAAGTCGCCATTACCGGCGCGGGAAAAGTTACCTATTCCGGCAATCCGACGATTGAAAAACACATCACCGGCGCTGGCACGGTTAAACGCAAGGATTAGAGGCGTGCCTGGCGCTTTTGTCGTTTCGAGCGGAGTCGAGGAATCTCTGGATGTCCACATCCCCACTCCATGAAATTAGAGATCTCTCGACTTCGCTCGAGATGACAGGTTCACCATATCTGCGATGGAGAATTTCATCTGCGTGCAATGCGGAACGCAGTTTCCCGAGACGGTCAAGCCACCCTTACACTGTCCGATTTGCGAGGATGAACGGCAATTTGTACGCCATACCGGCCAGGAATGGACCACGCTTAACCGTCTGACAACCGATCATGGAAACCATTTCGAAGAAGAAGCGCCGCGACTGCTAGGCATTGGCACCGAGCCCGAATTTGCTATCGGCCAGCGCGCTCTGCTTGTGCAATCGCCGGCTGGAAATTTGCTCTGGGATTGCATCACATTGCTGGACAATAGAACAATCGCAGAGGTCAACGCCCGCGGCGGGATCCGTGCGATCGCGATATCGCATCCGCATTACTACACAACAATGATCGAATGGGCCGAGCGTTTCGATGCGCAAATTTTTCTGCACACGGGCGATCATGAATGGGTAATGCGCAAGAGTCCGCGGATTCAGTTTTGGGAAGGAACAACTTTGCCACTCTGGGATAACCTTACGCTAATCAATTGCGGCGGGCACTTCGAAGGCGGCACCGTGTTGCATTGGCCGGCTGCGTCCCGCGGTCGCGGGAGCAAAGGCGCTTTGCTTACAGGCGACATCATTCAAGTAGTGCAAGATCGGCGCTATGTCAGTTTCATGCGCAGTTATCCGAACCTGATTCCGCTCGGAGCGACCGCCATCAACCATATCCTAAGAACAATCGAACCGTTTCCGTTCGATCAGATTTACGGTGCGTGGTGGAAAGCGAACGTTCTCTCAAATGCGAAAGCGGCCGTACAAAGATCAGCGCGACGTTATCTGCGCTGGATCAGCGCGTAAACGCACATGTGAAACGACCAAAGCGGCGCGAGGACGCGCACGCACTCCGAAAGCTTCGCGAAACAAAAACAAGCATCTCGCCGCATTCCGCACGAATTGCTTTTGGAGTGCGATGCGTCCTCGCATCGCTTTCATTCTCCAGGCGCTTTAGGAATTGATCATCTGATCAACAATCCGCGGCAACGCCAGCGCGGCTGGCTCCCGTACTAACCGTGTGGCAAATCGCGAGAGGGGCGTTTCCTCAGGATTTACTTCGATGAGCTCGCCGCCACGGCGGCTCGCACGCAGCGCCCAATCAATGATGTATCCAAACGTTGCTGTCGTTCCAACCACAATCACAACGCCGCAGGGATCGCGCTGCAAATAGTTCTCAACCGTTCGATTTCGCGCGCAAGCAAAGCTCTCGAACCAAACCACGCCGGGCCGCATGAGCGCACCGCATTTAACATCTCGGACGCCATTCTGCTCCCTTGCAGGCTGCTCCTGCTCTTGCTCGAAGTCCCGCAGCGCGAGCATTTGGCATTTGACGAAAATGTCTCCGTGAATTTGCCCATCTCCCCTTGGCAAGGCCGCGCGCTCGTGCAGATCGTCCACGTTCTGCGTCACAAGCAGAAATTCATCTGCACATTGCGCCAGATTGCAATCGCCTTATGCGCGGCATTTGGTTGCGCGCGAATACGGTGGCGCCGCTCGCCATACCATTGCCAACCAGTTCCGGATCGCGCGCGAAAGCTTCCGGTGTCGCCAACTTTATCGGATCCAGATTGCGCCAGTAGCCATCTTTTCCACGAAACGTTGGAATCCCGCTTTCAGCCGAAACACCCGCACCTGTAATAATGAGAACACGCACAACTTAAGATCGATGAGCAGCGGCGATCTCCAAGTCGACTGCTACAGAATGTTGCCGTCGACTGGACAGTTAATATTGCCACTGCCGCGCTGGCTTGCCAGACTCCCGCCATGAATGACCAGGAAATTGAATCCGGCGCTATCCGGGAAATTGAACCAGAAGTAAGGACTCTGTTTACAAAGCTGGTCGAACATGATCCGCAGGAGGCGGCCAAGATGCTGGAGCCGTATCCGGATGAGTTTGTTGTTCAAATGCTGGAGCTGCTAAATCCGGCATCGGCACTGAAGATTCTCCAACGCTTCAATCCCTCAAGGAGGCAGACCATTCTGGCCACCGCTTCCCCTGAAACCAACAAGCAATGGATGCGGAATCAAACGTACCCGGAGCGTAGCATCGGACGATTAATGCAGCCGCCATTGGCAGTTTTCCGTCCGCAAACGACAATCGCCGAAGCAACCGAACAAATTCGGCGCCTCGCCAGAAAAGCAATTATCACCTACGGCTTTGTTACAGACGAACAGGAGAACCTTCTTGGCGTCGTTGTGATGCGCGACATGCTACTGGCGCACAGCAGTCAGCGTCTCGAGGAAATCATGCTTGCGAATCCATTTTACCTCACGCCAGAGATGTCGCTCCCCGACGCGATGAGAGCGGTACTTGTTCGGCATTATCCTGTGTATCCAGTCTGCGAAACAACGGGACGGCTCCTCGGCCTCTTGCGTGGCCAGATGCTGTTTGAGGCCGAGGCGATCGAACTAAGCGCGCAACCGGGCGAGATGGTTGGCGTGGAAAGTGAGGAGCGCCTTACCACGCCATGGCTGCGGAGCCTGAAATTTCGGCATCCCTGGCTTCAGGTAAATTTATTCTGCGGGTTACTTGCTGCGGTCGTGGTCGGTTCTTTTCAGGAAACGATCGACCGCATCATTGCGCTCGCAGTATTTCTGCCGGTCCTCATCGGTCAGGCAGCAAACACCGGAGTACAGGCACTGGCAGTATGTTTGCGCGGGATGACCCTGGGCGATTTAAGGTCGGGCAGACAACGGACGCTCCTGATCAAGGAAATGTTGCTTGGAACATTAAATGGAGCCTTGACCGGCGTCACCGGTGGAATCGCAATGTTTATCTTTGCGACGATGGTGAAAAGTCCGTTGGCTCTAATGCTAGGTCTCGTGGTGTTCCTCGCTATCACGATCAGTTGCTGCTTTAGCGGCGTGGCTGGCGCAATGGTGCCATTGGCCCTCAAGAAATTTGGCGCTGATCCGGCAACGGCATCCAGTATCGTCGTAACCACGTTCACCGACGTAGGCTGTCTGCTCGTCTTTCTTGGGCTCGCTGCCTTACTGATCTAAACAGATCCACAAGTAACACCCGCTAGAAAAAGATCGCCTTATTCCCAGCGAACCTCTATCACTCGATTGCCATGCAAAAACAAACCTTCACCCTGACTGTTCTCATCCTGTTTATCTCATGTGCTCTCATTCTCAGCGCGCCTGACACTCCAGAAACCCGGCGTCACGAAGCCGAACGTTACCTGCAGGCTACTCCGCCAAAGGCGCTGTTTGAGGACATGGCCGACAAGATGGCTGCGAACCTTCCGCCGGACCAACGCGAACAATTTAAGAAATTGATGACTTCGCAACTCGACATGGTGGCATTAACCAAGGCGATGATCGACTCAATGGTGAAGCATTTCACGACTGAGGAGTTGAAAGCGCTGGCAGATTTTTACGGTTCGCCCGTCGGGAAATCTGCGATGCAAAAGTTCGGCGCCTACATGGCGGACATCATGCCGACGATCGAGGCAGAGATAATGAAAGCGCAAGCAAAGGCGAACCAGTCACTTCCGAATCAATCGCCGAAATAAGATCGCGACATTTCGCCCGCACCGAATCTCTCGAAAATTGTAGGGCGTCTGTGTCAGACGCCAGAGTCGTTAGGCGTTGAATTAAAACTGGTGTGGCCAGTTCTCTGAATATTCGGCGAGACCAGCTCATGTTTACGGACTGATCAGATTGCCGTCTCACAGAGACGGCCTACAAATCAATTCGCCATCCGCAACCCAATATCCGCAATTGTTCACTCCCACCCAATCTGGCGGCCTTTGTTTTGCTCTTCCAGCCACCTCATAAGCGGTTTGAAGTAATCCATCATCGCGCGGGTAGAGATGTCCTCTCCCGTGGCTTCCTTCAAGACTTTGCGCCAGTCTTCAGTTCCACCTTTTTTAAGGATGTTATTCAGCCACGCGCCGACCTCTTTGTTGTCGGCGTAATTACATGACTGCGGTGGTTGATGGAGAATTTTGCGTGCGATGTAATCGTGTAATTGAAACTTGAACACGGTCGCAAACGCATAGTTGTAATAATAGGCTGGATTATCATTGATGTGCGTCTTGGTGGCGGCATCGCAAAATTCTTCGCCGCGTGGCGACGGCGGCTCGATGCCTTGAAAATCGGAGACGTATTTCCACCAGCGCGCGTTCCATTGATCGGGCGGAAGATTGTGCGCGTAAATGTCTGCCTCCCAATGCGGCATGGTGCCGCAGGAGAAATAAATGAATGGAACCGAGCGGGCGAGAGCGTCATCGAGGAGAAATGCCGTCTTGTCCGCGTTGAACTCGTGCGGCAATACACCTCGCGATTGCAGATACGGCACCTGACTTGAAGCGAGGGCGATCAATTCGCCCACGCCCTCATGAAAACCCGGCGCCGCGCCGAGTCGTAACAGGTACGGAACTTCCGGGCGCGAATAGGCCTTGAAGTAATATCCGTGACCGAGTTCGTGATGCGCGGTGAAAAACCAGCGCGCGTTCGGTTCAATGCTTTGGAGCGAGCGAATGTCATTCTGGAGATCGACGTGCCAGCAGGAGGCGTGGGTATTCTTCTTTCGTTTCGAACCCGGCGGCAGCGGATACAAGTCAGATCTTTCCCAAAAACTTTGTGGCAAAGGGGAAAAACCGAGCCCCGTGTAAAATTGTTCTGCAGTTTTGATAATCCATTCCGGCTTGCGATCCTTGAAATACTTGTCGATGTCCGCTGCTTCGACCAAACCGGGCCATTCCTGGCCCCAGCGATTATTGAGCCAGTGCGCTGGAATTTTCTTCGGCACTGGCTGATGAAATTTTTCGGCGAGCTTGTATTTCGCCCACGTGTGCAATTGCAAATAAAGCGGACGCAATGTCGCCATCCAATCTTCCAACATCTTGAGCATCTCGTCGGTGGTCATTCCGTACGCAGCGACCTCGAGCGCGAAGTAATCGGGATACTTCATCTCTTTAGCGACGCCATTACGCAGATCACGCAACGTCACCAAATTCGGTTTCAACGCCGGGCCGGACTGTTTCGACGCGTCCCAGACCGCTTTGCGCTCATTGAGATCGACGCCCTTTTCCAATTTATCGTCGATCTGGTTTGCGGTAATTGGCTGGCCGTTCAGCTTAAACTCGAAACCATTGAGGATCGACGCCTGCTTTGTCTCTGCCGCAACCCTTTTCGTCACGAGATCCGGATTTGTCATCGGACCCTCTGCTGCGTTTAAGAGAAGCTGTTTCAATTGCCGAACTGTCAGCTCGTTGAGCTCTTTCTGATGTGTGAGCAACTCGCGCGCTTCGCTGATGACCGCTGGATTCCCGTTAAACGCGGCGTAGGCTTTGCCTGTGGCTTCGGCGGCAGCATCGTGCGCCGGGGTTACATCGGTAACTGCAAGCCATTGTGCCTCGCTATTCACCCGGTACAGCGCCTGGTACCCGGCGTTGGCAAGCACGAGGAAACGATCTGCGCGTTCCTGAATCGGCGATTTTGTTGCCGCGAAAGCGATCGGCGAGAGCATGAGCAGGAGCAATCCGCCTGCGCACAAGCCTATGGCGAGTCTCGTCCTGCTTCGCAGGCAAGGAGCAAGTGGTCTGTGGTCTGTAGTCTCTAGTCTCTTTTTCATGTGTGGAAAAAGCGGACGAGTGCTTCGCGGGACATGGTGCGGACGTTAACCGAAACAAATGTTGTAGAGCAAGCGCTTCGCTTGCTGGCTCCGTGAGCGCCCCCTTCGCTTCCCGATCTAGATTAGCTTGTGATTCCCGGCTTCCGATTTCGGATTGTTTATACGACAGCCACAAAAATACGAATCCGACAACGGGAATGAGAATGTCGCTTGGAAGAACTAGTCCCACATTCCCTGGCGAGAAATTATGCGCCGCACTCATCGAAGAAACGATTCAGACGAGCCCTTGGATGCCAGCAGAATTGGGACGTCTCGATTGCCGAAAGAATTTTCCTTACGGCAAAGAATGGAATGGCAAAGTCTATGCGACGAAACAAGTTCGCCCGATCTTCGCCGAGGAGCCTGGAGTGCCGCAAGCGGAGTTTACGGAGCGCTCGCGCCGTTAATGAACTTGCTACGCAAGAACATTAATGGCGCAAATAGTTGTGATAACCGTCTACACCTACTATTTTAATCCGCCATGAAAATCAGCTACGACCCGGAAGTGGACGCGCTGAGCATCACGTTCCGCGAAACGACTGTTACGACCAAGCATTTGGCTGAAGGTATCGCTGCCGACTACGACAGCGAAGGCAGACTAGCTGGTTTGGAAATCCTCGATGCCCAAAAACGTTTCGGGGGCAGCGAAACCATGCGCCAGGTGGAACTGGAAGGCGTCGGCACCTGATCTGTGTCGTCCGGCCTCTGACCTCCGATCACTGATCACCGCGCTCGCCGCGCCAGCACATCGCAGGTCGCCGCGGCCACCGAAAGCGGCTCACGCCGCTTTTTTCTTCGCCACCGCTTTCTTGGCGACGATGACTTCTGGGAACTGCACGACGTGGGGGACAGGCTCGGTTCCATTCTGACCGAAGGTCGACTCGAACGTCAGTTTTCCGTTAGCGATCTCGGTTAACGCGATATCGGCTTCACGCAGTCCTGGAGCACATAGCACGAGGGGACGATGCCCGAGCGAAAGCTGTCGCACGCGGCGTGAGACCATGTTCACCAGGATTTGCTGATTAGTGATTACTTCGGAGGCGGCTTTAATAAGATCGGCATTCATAATTTGATTCTGACTTTCTACCCGGCACCAACGTCGCACCGACTTTGGCGCGCACCGGAGGCTGACTTTCCTCCTTCGTACTTCTTGACCACCCACTATCGCCCAGAAAACGCGGACCACAACCGCTAATCTCGGACCGTGACCGCTGACATCCCCGGCTCGCTGCCTACTTGCCGCAGAGTTGTAGTGGCGGCTGTGTCAGCCGCAGAAAGGATTCGGGTTTAGTGGACGGCTTCATCATTCTTACTTCCCCTTTCCGACCCTTCTCGGGCCGAAGCACTCCCAAACGAGCATCATTCCTCAGGCTCTCTAGTAATTTTCCGCTATAGGAGGTTGCGAAATTCTTCTACGGACATTCCAGCGTCTTTGACAATCCCGCCCATTGTCAGCGCGTTTACCGGATTGTGACGCGGTATGGTGATGAAATGGGAACCGTCGCTCATGACGATGTGTTTGCCTTGGCGCACGATGCGGAAACCACCCTTTTCCAGCGCGCGCACCGCCCGGAGATGATTAATGCCGGAAATTTTCGGCATTCTTAGACCGACACTTCCACTTCGCGAACGTCGGAACCACGGAGGCTTTCATTGACAGCAGCAAGGTAATCCTCAATGGCATCGCGAATGTTCTGCATCGCTTCCTGCTCGGTTTCTCCTTGAGACCAACAACCGGGAAGCGCGGGGCAATTCACCGCGTAACCTTCTTCCGACTTATGAAGCACGATCTGATATCGGAGGCTCATCGCAGAACTTTATATCGTGAACGCCACAAATTACAGCGAACTTTGTGCCGGCCCAATCTCGCCGGCTCGCTGAGTTTCAACGTTGGAGAGCATTCCACGTGGAGTTTACCCGCCGTGGAGGGCAACACGGCGTTGGGGGGCTGACCTCTGACAACTGATCACCAATAACTGATAACCGATAACGCGCAGCACGGCTGCGTCCCCAATTAACCAATCCGGCTGCCCGCGGCGCGGATTCGCCGTGGCGAATAACAGACAACCATTAACTCAGCGCAGCTGCCGCTGCGCTGGTAACTCCAGCAGGATCTCAGCGCCTTCGCGCGCCCCTTCAATCACCATTGCCTTTCCGCTTTTCCTCACCAGCTCCCGCGCCTGCTCCACCATTCGATCGATCATGTCATCGTCATGACTCGGATCGTGATGGAAAAGCAGAACCCTTTTCACATTCGCATCGAGCGCAAGCTCGATCATGCTGCTGAACGAACTATGCCCCCACCCAATGTGTTTCTTATATTCCTCGTCGGTATACTGCGCGTCCAGGATCGCCACTTCGCAATCCCGCAAGAACTCCACCATCTTGGCCCGCTCCGCGCCGGCAAAATTTCGCGCTTCGTTCCCATCGATTCCATCCTGCGCCGCATGTTGCATTTTGAGAGGCTCGTACGGCTCGTTGTCCGGCATGTAGGCGATCGATCCGGCGCTGGTAAAGAGCCGATAGCCGACGCAGATGCCCGGATGATTCGCAAACTTTGCCTGCACCTTCACCGTGCCGATGTGAAACTCCATGTCCTTTAGCTCTTCGATCGCCAGATGACTGGGCAATTCATGCAAGCTCACCGGAAAAAACGGCGTCTCCATCTGTCCGGCCAGGATCGCGCCCAGACCAGCACGCGCTCCTTCATAACCCAGGATCCGGATCAGATTTTTGCTGTTGTAGGCCGGGGAAAAGAACGGCAGCCCCTGAATGTGATCCCAATGCGTGTGTGTGATGAGAAGAGTCAGCTTGATCGTTCCCGGTCCCAGCTCCTTTTCCAGCGCCAGACCGAGGGCACGAATCCCGGTGCCCGCGTCGAGCACGATAATTTCGCCGTCGGCCCGCACTTCTACGCAACTGGTATTGCCTCCATACCGGATCGTCGCCGGCCCCGGCACCGGGAGCGAGCCGCGCACGCCCCACAACTTTATCCGAGGCGGCACCGAACCGAGTTCCTCGGGCGAAGTCGTCGCTCGTGGTCGCTCCGGAATCGGCGGTAGGAGTCGGTCGATTGACTCGCGCAGCACTTCCCAGGTAATCGGCTTCAGCAGAAATTCGTCCGCGCCGGCTTCGAGCGCGCTCGCGCGATCGACCGCATAATCACGTCCCGACACCACGATGATCTTCGTCGGCTGGAGCTGTTGCCGGATGGTGCGACAAACTTGAAAGCCATTCGACTTCGGCATCAGCAGGTCGCATAAAATTACCTCCGGCCGGTTCCGGAGAGCGAGTTCCACTCCGGAATCGCCATCGGCGGCCTCAAAGACTTTCCAATCTGCCCGCGCGAACAACTTGGCGACGGCCTGACGACCATCCTCATCATCTTCAATGATCAATACGCTTGGCATCACCATACCGCGGATTTCATCGGCCCTTCGTTCGGCGCGATCTCGCGAGGCATCCTCTCAGACTAACTGACAACGCAAATGAACGTCGAGAAAATACGGACGTTCCCACCTTCCACATTC
>JAALOD010000032.1 GCA_013372845.1 Candidatus Udaeobacter sp. | reverse complement strand
CTGTGTGCGCGGCGCTACTGATCATTTTTCATCGTCCAATCTTGCTGGCAATCGGTCGGCAGCTCGTACTGCGCTACGCTGCGCGAGAAAATCTAAAGATCGACTTTCGGCTCGAAGGCAATCCTTTTAGTCATCTGACTGTACGAAACTTTCGCGCCTTACCGACGGGAACATCAGCTATCGAATCGATCGATATCGACCAGTTATATGTTGATTACAGTTTGTTCGGATTGACGAGACATGGGCTCTCTCATTTTTTGGAAGATGTTGAACTGCGTTCTGCGCAGGTTGTGTTGAACCCGGCGAGAGCGCCGCCACGCAAACCGCGTCCCAAACAGAAGCTGACATTGCCTTCGATATTTCCAGAGCGGATTCGATTAGCAGACGTAACCTTGGTTATCAGAAATAAGCCTAACGACTTCGTCGTCGAACACGTCGATCTTGATTTGAATCCGCGCAGTCCAGGCGAGGTGCGCATCGAAAAGCTGCAGCTCCCATCCGGTGACAGTTGGTCCAGAATTTCCGGGCAAGCTTCTTACGCGAATAAGAACCTTGTTCTGCGTGATTTGGTTCTCAGCGATCAGGAACAGATCCGTCTCCTAAACATCGATGCATCGCGCATCGACGACAAAACGCTGGGACTCAAACTCGATTGCGCGATTGGCGGCGGCCAACTATCCGCGGCCGCTGCGTTAACCGAAACAGAGTCTTCGTTGAACGCGAAAATAAACGTGGCTGCGCAAAAAATTGCGGCTGAATCGTTGAACAAATTCTTGTTTTTGCCGGAGGATTCTCTTTCCGGCACAATCGAGCGACTCGCTGTTGATGGAGCGGGGACAATCGATGTTCCGCGCACGTGGAGTGGGGCGATGTCGTTGCAGATCAGCAACGTGGATCGGCCTGAAATCCATTTCGATAGCGGTGTAGTTGAAGTTTCCGCAGAACAGGGCAGAGCGACTTTGCGTTCCGCGGACATCGTCCAGGACAAGAACGAGCTTCACTTTCGTGGAACGATGGAGTTGCCGTCGGTTATCGAGGATTTTGGCCGGACTCCGACGACTCTGGAAATCACAGGAACGGCGCCTGACCTTCAGCGGGTAACGACAGGAATACCTGTACAATTGACTGGCTCGGCTCAGTTCACCGGCAAGATCGATATCGTTAATGCGAAGATAGAGGCAACTCTTGGCATGACCGGAGAGTCAATCGGGTTTCCGGATGGAACAATTGAGAAATTGAGCTCCACGCTGCGCGCGTCCAAGACGATTGCGAGGCCCGATACTAGGCCGGGGTCGCCGCCCCCGGCTACAGCTAAAAGAGCGTGGTTTGCAGATCTTCGCACTGCAATGGAGTTCGATTTGGCCGGCATACATTATCAAGATCATATCATTGATTCGGTGCAAGGATCTCTAAATGGAAGCGATGATATTCTCGGGCTGGACCGATTGAGTCTGCGGCGAAATCAGAACGAACTAAATGTTCGGGGGCGCTACAAGCTACCGGAGGAAGTTGGCAAAGCTCCGTCACAGCCTGCGGATTTGGATGTTGCGCTCAACGCGCCGGAACTTGGCGACTTCTGGGTTGCGGATTCTCCGAACAAATTGAGTGGGCCGTTGCAAATGACGGCGCAAATCGAATGGAGACAACAGACAGCCAACGGCCAGGTTTCGATTTCCGGGTCAAATCTTAAAATGCGGGACTTGGTTTTCCACGAACTCAGCACGCAATGTTCAATCTCGGATAACATCGTGTATTTAAACGATTGCCGGGCAAGTCTGAACGATTCGGACTTCTTTTACGCGACCGGGAGGTTGAATTTGCGGCAACCTCATCATTACAATGGCAAGGTTTCGGCGAGTATAGCGAACTTATCGACGCTTCAACCGCTGCTTCGCACTTTTGGTAATCAGAACGAATTGGCCGGGTCAGTTACGCTCGACTGGGAAGGAAACGGTGATGCGCAAATCTCCAGGAGCTCAGGGAATCTGAAAGTCGTGCTCGAGAAGGGACGCTACGGAAATACGCAATCGCTTCGGGCGAATATCGATGCGTCCTACTCGCCCGACGGTCTTGATGTGCCGATCATCTTCTTCGCCACCGGCAACTCGGATTTTCAGGCAGTCGCGCAGGCAAAAGGTGAGACGCTCGAGATAACCAGGATTCAACTCGATCAAGGGCAGGCGAGGTTCGCGTCGGGATACATCTCTTTCCCGCTGGTATGGAGAAATCTTGGAACGAACGCTCCGATCATTCCGTCGTCTGGGAAAGTGTTCGCAACAATTCAGTCTGAGAATCTTGATCTAAAAAAATTGTTCAGCGATCTCGGGATCAAAGCGGGGACATCCGGTACGCTGAGCGCGAGGCTCGACGCGGACGGGACAATCGGAGATTTGAATGCGCGTCTCGATCTGCAGATGCGGGATTTGCGAAATGATCGCTGGCCGAAAATGGAGCCAGCAACATTTGTTCTCAACGCGCAGGCCGTGCACGATCGCCTGGCAGTTTTGGGCAAACTACAGCAGGCGCGAATTCAGCCTCTCGAGCTAAACGCGGACGTGCCTTTTGATATTCCAAAGATTGCGCGTGCCCGAAAATTGCCAGACGACACACCCATCACTGCAAAAGCGCGGCTCCCACGCAGTTCCGTGAATTTTGTTCGGCAATTTGTTCCGGCACTCGAGCAACTTGATGGCAATCTTGGATTGGATGTTGATGTAAGCGGAACGATCGGCAAACCGGTTTTTAGCGGGGCAGGGGACATGACGGTCAACGTTGCGCGTTTTACGAACGCGACTCTTCCGGCGCTAACGAATTTTAGTGCGCGTTTGAGCTTCGCACAGAACGCTCTTAGCCTGGAACGATTCGGTGGCGATCTAGCCGGCGGCCCTTTTACCATGAGTGGCCGCGTCACTTTTCCAAAGCTGACTGAGCCAACTCTGGATTTACAATTGAAGGCCAACAGTGTGTTGGTCGCGCGAAACGATACTTTGACCGCTCGCGCGGACGCCGACATAACGGTGAAAGGGCCGTTCGCGACCGCAACGGTCAGCGGCAACGTTGCAATGACAAATAGTCACATTCTAAAGAATATCGATCTCATCCCAATCGGCCTGCCAGGCAGACCAGCGCCCGAGCCGCCATCGGAGCGTCCGCAATTTTCTTTCCCGGACCCGCCACTCCGCGATTGGAAATTCGATGTCGCAATTAAAACAAAAGATCCGGTGCTGATTCGCGGGAACCTGGCGACCGGCAGTGCGATCGCTGACATAAAGCTCACGGGGACCGGCCTGCATCCAGAATTACAAGGAACGGTGCGTCTGGAAAATGTAGAAGCGACGCTGCCATTCAGCCGGCTGGAGGTTTCCCAGGGCTTTCTTTATTTTGACCCGAGCGATTCAATGAATCCGAGGCTGGAACTGCGTGGTACCTCGGTGATCCGCGATTACACGGTGCGCGTTTATGTTTATGGAACTGTGCTCGCGCCGGAAGCCATTTTCACCAGCGAACCGCCCCTGCCGCAGGAGGAAATTATTTCTTTGATCGCCACCGGCGCCACCAGGCAGGAGTTGTCCGGTCGCGGCAATGTTCTGGCCGGACGAGCCGCCATGTTACTGGTGCAACAGCTTTACCGGAAAATTTTCAAAAAAGGCGAGGCAACTCAGAGCAACGAATTATTTAATCGTCTCGATTTGGACGTGGGCGCTGTCGATCCTCGAACCGGCCGTCAGCAGGTTAGTGCCAGATTCAAAATAAGTGATCAGTTTGTGCTGGTTGGCGATGTCGGGGTCGGCGGCGATTATCGCGGGATGCTTAAGTATCTAATTCGTTTTCGTTAGGAGCCTAAGATGCGGCACAGGGTCCTGTTCTGTCTTGGCAGTGTGGCCCTCGCATTTAAAGTCGCAGCGCAAACTGCGGTCGATGTGACGCGGCCCGAAGAACAGCAAAAAGCGCGGCAGGCCGTTGTGAAAGAACAGGAAAAGCGCGCGAAGCAGGCGAGCATCATTGAATTTCGCGGTGAGCAAGCCTTCAAGGAAAAGGAATTGCGCACCGCGCTAAAGGAGGAAATCACCACCATCGAAGACTTCGGGCTAAGTCCGGCGCGCGGCGACGATCTCGCGTTTTTTCTCGAAGTCTTCTACCGCAAGCATGGCTATGCAGACGTAAATGTGCACTACACGATCGAATCCCAGAACCGGTTGCGCCTCGATATTACACAGGGTCCGCGTTATACGCTGGGGACGATCGTCTTCGACGGGAATGTGCGCGAGCCAAGCGACAAACTCTTTGAGTACGCAGTTGGACCGACGCGGGAGCGCTATTCCAGGGCGGAGAAAAGATTGCCTTTCGTTACCGCTGACATGCAGGAAGGAGCGAACCTGGTTCATCGTTTCTATCTCGCCGAGGGTTTTTTGGATGCGGTGGTTGATGCGCCACGTTACACCTTTCACCGGGAGAGCAGCGAAGCGGACGTGGTCATCCCGATCCACGAGGGACGTCAATATTTCTTCGGCAGCATTTCGTTTCATGGGCGCACGATTTACGATTCCGAAACTCTGCGCGGGCAGATGCTGGATCTACTGCAGCGGCCTTACACCGATGCGCGAGTCGAAGACATTCCCCGACGTCTCCAGGCGTATTATAAGACACGTGGCTATTACGATGTGAAGGTCGTTGCCAGCGGTGCGCCGGAGGATGCACTCAATGGCCGGGTGCCGGTGGAAATCACGATTTCGCCCGGGCCGGTTTACTACTTCGACGGCGTCACCGTCAGCGGGCTTGATCGACTACGCCCCAGTTATGTCACCAAACGTTTCACCAAGCTGGAGGGAAAGGCCTATAGCCCGGAAGCGCTCGACGAGCGATTTCGCACGCTCATGCGCACCGGGCTTTTTAATGTTCTTCAAATCAAACCGGTTCCTGTGGATGGACATCTTCTGCGTCTGGATGTTTCAGCCGAGGAAGCCAAGAGCAAGGAATTCGGGTTTTTGGTCGGCTACGGTACATTCGAGGGCGCCATTGGCGGCGTGCAATGGCGCGATCGCGATCTTTTCGGCTATGGCCGGCCGCTCACGACATCGGTGGAGGTTTCACAACGCAGCTACAAAGGTGAAATTGTCTACGAGGATCCGTTCTTCTTCGATACAGATTTTTTCTTTAGAGCCCGGCTTGCTGCGTTCACTTTCACTTACGATGGCTACACGAAATTCGAATTGGGCGGGCGATTCGAGCTCACTCGCAAGATTACGAAATACGACGAGGTCGGTGTGTCCGTCGCCGCGCGCCATGTGAAAATCACCGACTCTGAGATCAAGCCGGCCTTTCTTCTTGGGTCGTCGACAAATTACGTCGTCAATACGATCGGACTTACCAACACTCTGGATATGCGGCAAAGCCCGTATGTGAACCCGCGCGGGTTTCTAATCAAAAACACGGTGGACCTGGCACCGAGCGCTTTCGGAAGCGACATCGAATATGTCCGAGGCACGATGGCCGTAGCCTATTACCTGCCGTTTTCGCCGAAGGTGACCACGCCCGGCGTGACAGAAGACCAGGGAGGCACTCCGTTGCAGCACTGGTTCCAACAGTCCTCGCTGGCATTCGGCGCACGCGGCGGGATTATTCATTCACTCACGACCAGTGGCTCGGATGAAGCGACTGCGCTTCCGATCGACGAGCGTTTCTTCAACGGCGGCGCCGACACAGTGCGGAGTTTCGGCGAACGCGAACTGGGCCCGCATGATAATCACGGACATCCCGTGGGTGGAGAATTCTTCACCGTGTTCAATGTGGAATATACGTTTCCGATTCTGGGAGAATTGCAGGGCGCCGTCTTCACTGATGCTGGCAACCTTTTGCCGTCCTCGGAAGACATTGGCTTAGACGATATGCGTTATGCCATAGGGGCGGGCTTGCGCTACAAACTGCCGGTCGGTCCGATCCGTCTCGACTACGGCGTCAATCCCGATCCGCGTCCCGACGAAGATTTCGGCGCGTTTCATTTCAGTTTTGGCTTTGCGTTTTAGCAGGACCCGCGAATCACACGAATGACGCGAATGGACTGCTGATCGACAACGCCGATGCTTTGCGAAATCATTCTGTAATTAGTTAATTCGCGTGATTCGCGGGCTAATGATTCCTAACGAATGAAAAATCGACAGAATCTTGGTGATACTTCACCGGAGGAATTCCGCAGACAGTTGCATGAACTGGCCGATTGGATTGCAGATTTTCGGCAAACCTTAGGATCGCTGCGGGTCGCGCCTAACGACAAGCCGGGCGCGATTCTGGCTGCGCTCCCCGCCGAGCCGCCCGAAGAAGGCGAGTCGTTCGAGAAAATTCTTGGCGATGTCGATCGAGTCATTGTTCCCGGCATGGTGCACTGGAGTCATCCGATGTTTCTTGGTTATTTCGGCTGGACAACTTCTAGTCCTGCAATTCTTGGAGAAATCATTACTGCGCCGCTTAATGTGAACGCGATGACGTGGCGCACATGTCCAGCCGCCACCGAATTGGAAACGCTGGTGGTCGATTGGATCCGGCAATGGATGGATTTTCCGCGAGAATTTGGAGGCGTCGTGTATGACACTGCGTCCGTAGGCGTGATGCACGCCCTGGCCGTGGCTCGCGAAGAGGCTGCGCCATCGGTTCGCAAACGCGGTTTAATCGGCGCAGGCGCGCCAGTGTTCCGTATTTACGCTTCCGAGCAAGCGCATAGCTCGGCCGAAAAAGCGGCGATTGCGCTCGGCTTGGGTGAAGAAAACGTGCAGCGCGTTCCGACGGATGCGCACTTTTGTATGGATCCGAGCGCGCTGCGCGAAATGATTGCGCGCGATGTTCGCGACACCTTCAAACCATTGGCAGTCATCGCGACAGTCGGCACAACTTCAACCGCGAGCGTTGATCCTGTTCCTGAGATCGCAAGAATTTGCCGCGAAAACAAGATGTGGCTTCACATTGACGGAGCTTACGGCGCGGGTTTCGCCATTCTCCCAGAGAACAAGTCGCTGACTAACGGTTGGGGCGAAGCGGATTCCATCGTGGTGAACCCGCACAAAAGCCTTTTTGTCCCGCTGGATTTCAGCGTGCTTTACGTGCGCGACCTTGAGCGGCTGCGACGCGTCTTCACGCTTGTGCCTGAATATTTGCGCGGCGACACAGTTCAGGCGCAAAAGAATTACATGGACTACGGCATTCAGCTTGGTCGCCGATTTCGCGCGTTGAAAGCCTGGGTGATCTTCCGCAGCTTTGGTCGCGAAGGAATGGCGGCCCGTCTTCGCGAATGTGTGCGGCTCGCGAATCTTTTAGCTGAGTGGATCAAAAGCGATGAGCGCTTCGAGGCTGCCGCGCCGGTTAGCATGGGTGTGGTTTGTTTCCGGTTTATGGGACCTGTAGCCGGCGTCGTTGACGTCGGGCCGGGGTCACCGCCCCCGGCTACAACGGAAGATAAAATCGATCAGCTAAACAGCGACATCGTCGAAAAAATCAATGCTAGCGGCCGCGCCTATCTAACGCAGACGAAATTGAACGATCGAACGGTTATGCGAATTGGTCTGGGTAATGTGCTCACGACTGAGGATCATTTAGGCAACGTTTGGGAAATGATTCGAAAAACAGCTGAAGCGTGCTGTCGCACGGCCTTCCAGGAAGGCTTCGATAACCAAACAGGCGGCGCTTGACCACGCCGTCATCCTGAGCGTAGCGAAGCCGAGTCGAAGGATCCGTGGAGTCACCGCAAAGCATGTAACGAGATTCCTCGACTTCGCCTCGGAATGACACTGCGTTCGCGCATTTGCGGCTAAGGACAGGCGCCTCTACAATTTCTTCCGTTATGATGAAGTTACTGCGCAAGCACCGGGACTGGCTGATGATCGTCATCGCGATTCTGGCAATCCCGTTCATTTTCTATTTTGTGCAACGGCCGGATTACGGCGCGATGCGCGCCGACAAGTTTGCTCGCGTTTATGATCGGGATGTTTCGATGTTGGAGGCACAGCAGATGGTGCGACTGCTTACTCTGGCACAGGCCCTCGGCATGTCAGATTTTGTTCAGACGTTGACGGCAGGGGCAGGCATGAATCCGGACCAGACTGCCGTCCAATTCATTGTTAATCTCGTGGTCCTTCGGCACGAAGCGGCTCGGCTTGGTATTCGTCCTGGTTACTCTGAGATTGCTGAAGTCGTGCGCAAGTTGCCGGCGTTTCAAGGTGACTCCGGGTTCGACATGAAAAAGTTCACTGATTTTGCGCAGAATGCGCTGGCGCCGATGGGTCTTGCTGAAGAGCACATCGAGCAACTGGTCCGCGACCAGCTGTCGTTGAATCAAATCAAGCAGCTTTTAGCCGCTGGCGTTACACTTCCCAAAGGCGAGCTCGATGAAAATTTTCAGCGTGGCCACGACACCTTATTTGTGACTGTTATTCGATTTCAGTCCGCTGATCTTGGTAAGGACATCACGGTCAGCGATGAGGAGATAAAAAAGCATTATGACGCCCATAAGGCCGAGCTTAAAACTGATGAAAAACGCAAAGTCGAGTTTGTCAGCCTCGCGCTCACCGATGAGGAAAAGAAATTAACCGGCAAAGAGCGTATCGAGGCTTTGCAAAAACTCTCCGACCGCGCGACTGATTTTACGCAGGCGCTATTGGAGAAAGGGGCAGATTTCAAGCAGGCCGCTGCGAAATTTCAGCTGCCGGTACATGAAACTGGCGAATTTGCCAAAGCGGAGCCTGACCCGCAGTTGAAAGTCGATGCGCAGCTTGGCCCGGCTGCTTTCAAGCTCTCAATGCAGGAGCCGAACAGCGATCCTGTTCAGGTAGCGGACGGATTTTATATCTTACATCTCGCAGGGATTACCGAGGCGCGTCCGCTCACACTCGAAGAAGCGAAACCGAAAGTCGTGGAGACGCTCCAGAAATCGAAAGCAAAGGAGCTAATGTCGACGAAAGCAGCGGATGTGGTTCAACAATTGCGTGAAACGAAGCAGTCCGGGCAACCGCTCGAGGCGGCAATTCAAAAGACTGGTGGGAAGGCTGAGAAGATCCCGCCGTTTTCGCTGATCGAAGAGGAGAAACCAAAATCGGAAGACAAAGAACCGAAGAAGAACGAACCAGCTGATCTGCCAGCCATCAAACAGGCTGTAGCATTTCTGAACCCGGGCGAGGTGAGCGATTTTTTCCCAGCGGGTGAAAATGGATTTGTGGCAGTTTTGGAAAAGCGGGAGCCATTAGCCGAAGCCGGTGCTTCGGAGAAAAAGGCTGCCTACGAGAAAAGGCTCCTCGATAACAAACGGCAAATTGTCTTGATGGAATGGCTGCGTGACCGTGGGCAAGCTGCCGGTCTGCAATTTACCAAAGGCTAAGCCTGTAGTGGCCCCGAACGCTTTCGGGGCAGCGCCTCGCCCCTCCGATGGATCAATCCGTTGACGAAATTTTTGACGACGCGAACGGCGATCTGGCCGTCGGCGACCTGGACAGTGCTGTGGAAAAGTACAGGCGCTGCGTGCAGATAACGCCGGATTTTTTCGATGGCTGGCATGCGCTTGGAATGGCTCTGATGAAACTGGGGCGTTTTACCGAGGCAATCGAAGCGGGAAGGAAAGCAGTCGAGCTTCGGCCCAATGATCAGATCGGCTGGACAAGTCTTTCGCTATTTTACAATCGCGCCGGCAATATCAAGGAAGCCGAAGCTGCCGGGACGAAAGCGAAGATCCTGAGCTGGGGCGGAAAGGTGTCGAAAGAGTAGGGTTGTATGGCGTTTGACTCGTTCGCTTCCCGCGCACTCGGTCTGCGACCTGCCCGTCTATGTCGCTCGGCGCCCGCCGGCTCCGTTCTGTGAAACGCCGATCTCTAACCGTTGGCGTCTGACACAGACGCCCTACAAAACCGGTTCACCAAATATTGGCCCTCTTGTCTGCCGGCCTAACCATTGGCGATCTGTCGGGAATGTTGAACGCCTGTTGAAATTCCGGCATGTTGGAAATCGGACCGTTGCACCGGTAATGAGTTGGTGAATGCGGATCGGTGTTGAGGCGCAGTAACAAGTCGTCTTCGCGCTGATTCGCCCGCCACACCTGGGCCCAGCCGAGAAAGAAACGCTGTTCGGGCGTGAATCCATCGATCTTTTGTTCGCGCGCCTGTGGGTTCTTATCGAGCGCCTTTTGCAGCGCAGCATAAGCGAGCTTGATGCCGCCAATGTCCGCGATGTTTTCGCCTTGCGTCAGTTCGCCGTTAATATGCTTGCCTGGCAGCGGCTGATACTCCGAATATTGATCGACAACTGCTTTGCGACGCCTGTCATATTCCTCCGCTGATTGCTTCGACCACCAGTCGCGCAAATTTCCGACCTCATCGAATTGCCGGCCTTGATCGTCAAATCCGTGCGTCATTTCGTGTCCGATTACCGCGCCCATGCCGCCGTAATTGACGGGGTCATCGGCTTTCGGATCGAAGAACGGTGGTTGCAAAATTCCCGCCGGGAAAACGATCTCGTTCATCATGGGGTTGTAATAGGCGTTCACTGTTGGAGGCGTCATTCCCCATTCGCCGCGGTCGACTGGTTTGCCGATTTTCTTGAGGTCGCGATTTACCTCAAAATTCGCGGCTCGCATGGCGTTCGAGACATACGAGTTCCTGTCGATCTTGAGCAGCGAGTAATCGCGCCATTTATCCGGATAACCGATCTTGACGTTCATAGCCGCGAGTTTTTTGAGCGCTTCCTGTTTGGTCGGTTCGTCCATCCAGTCGACGGTTTTAATGCGATCAGCCAGCGCAGCCTTCAGGTTGTTAATCATTTCCAAGGCGCGCGCCTTGGCTTCGGGTGGGAAGTAATCGGCAACATAAAGCTTGCCCAGTGCTTCGCCCAGGGCGCCGTTGGTAGAAGCGACCACGCGTTTCCAGCGCGGTTTGATTTCCTTTGTGCCGCGCAGAACGCCCTGACTGAAATTAAAATCTTCGTTTACAAAATCCTTCGATAATTCCGCTGCGGCGTCATCGATCAAATGCCAACGCAGATAGGTTTTCCAATCGTCGATGGATGTTTTGGTGAACATCGCGTTGGCTGCCTTGAAGAACTCGGGTTGGCCCACATTAATGTTGCCCGGCTCGGCGAGATTGATCGCTTTAAAATAATCAGCCCAATTCCAGTCCGGCGTGAGCTTTTGCAGATCGGCCTGTGACATCTTGTTGTAGTTCTTTTGCGGATCGCGCAGATCCACGCGAGTACGGGATGCCTTGGCGAGAGAAGTTTCCAGAGCCATGATCTTCCTGGCGTCATCGGCAGCTTTGTCCGGGGCCTCGCCGAGCAGCGTTAGCATTTTTGTGACGTGATCGACGTACGCAGCCCGTTTCTTTTTCGAGTCCTCATCAGTCTTTGTGTAATAATCGCGGTCGGGAAGACCAAGCCCGCCTTGGTGCGCCTGCGCAATGTCGCGCGTGCTATCTTTTGCATCCTGACCGGAGCCAAATTCGAAGAATGCATCGACACCAATGGTGTGCAGTCGCGCGATCGCGCTCAACAGATCCGCGCGATCTTTGATTGCGTCGATGCGTTTTAGCTCGTCTTCGAGCGGCTTGGTTCGCGCCGCTTCGATTGTTTTTTCGTCCATGCCGCTCGCGTAGTAATCGCCTACTTTTTGTACTTCCGGCGCCGCGTTTGCATCGACGTGGGTATTTGCAGTTTTCTCGGCGATCTTGTGGAGCGCTTCGTTATTTTTCTCTTCCAGCTCAGTGAAGCTGCCCCAGCGCGCATATTCCGGAGGTACAGGATTGCGCTTTAACCACCCGCCATTGGCGTAAAGATAAAAATCATCCTGCGGTTTAACGGCTGTATCCATGTTCTTCGGATCCAGCGGCGGGGGATTCTGGTTGACTGGCGAGACGCTTTGAGCCGGCTGGGCTGGCGAATCTGTTTGAGCCTGCAAACTGAACGCGCTCAGGAGCGCGACGATGACGAAGGATGATTTCATGATTTATGAAGAAGACGAATAGTCCGGTTATTTAATGCCAATTAGACGCTCAAAACGCAGTTCCGTTGAACAGTGCTCGCAGCGGAGGCCAAAAAATGGTGGCGGTCTTCGTTATTCGCATCACAATTCTTGCCCAAACAGACAAGGCTGGGTACGGCTACGTGAGCTATCGGCTTGGGTCATCCTGAACGCCGTGAAGGATCTCACGCTTGGTGCTTGACTACTCAAGCTAAACCGTGTGAGCCAGGATCGTGGGCGAGGTCCCTCGCTTCGCTCGGGATGACATTCAATGTCGTAAGTGGCACTTTGAACACACGGCTATGTTCGTGGATCGAATCAAAGTTTTAGCCCAAGCTGGGAAGGGCGGGCGCGGCTCCGTGAGTTTTCGGCGGGAAAAATTTGTGCCCAAAGGCGGACCGGACGGCGGCGACGGTGGATGGGGTGGCGATGTGATTCTACGTGCGGACCGGCACGTGGATAATTTAGTTAATCTTTTTTATGAGCCGATTATCAAAGCGAAAAACGGCGGTCACGGCAAAGGGAAGAAAATGGCTGGGCGCGCAGGCGCGAATAAGATTGTGAAAGTTCCCGTCGGCACAATCGTTTGGCCTGCTGAGGAGAGTCAACGCCCAATGCCCAACTCCGATAAATCGCGAGCAGGCGCCCAACATCCAACGCTTAATTCAGATCGATCTGCAATCCAGCCTGTTGTCGATCTTGTGCGAGACGGAGAGGAATTCGTGCTTTGCCGAGGCGGAGGAGGAGGAAAAGGCAATGTGCATTTCAAGAGCTCGCGTAATCGCGCGCCGCGGCAATACACCGACGGCGAAGAGGGCGAGCATGGATATTTTCTACTAGAGCTGCGAACGATTGCAGACGCTGGGTTGGTTGGTTACCCGAATGCAGGCAAATCGACATTACTGCGGAAACTTTCAGCTGCCCGGCCAAAGGTCGCGGCATATCCGTTCACCACTTTGCATCCAGTTGTCGGTGTGATGGAGCTGCCCGGTTATCGCCATGCCACGATCGCAGACATTCCTGGTTTGATCGAAGGGCGCATCGTGGAATTGGCCTGGGTCACGAATTTTTGCGCCACATCACACGCCGCCCTTTTAATATTCGTGATTGACGTCGCCGGGAGCGAAGGACGCAGTCCGTGGAAGATTTACAGAATCTTCGGAGGGAAATTGATCTGTACGATTCGATGCTTTCATCGCGGCCGTGGTTAATCGTCGCGAACAAGATGGATTTGCCGAATGCGAACGAGAATCTCGAGACGCTGCGAGAGAGATTTCCCAAGACCAGCATCGTTCCGATCTCGGCCGCGAATGGGGAGGGGATCGATACGTTAAAGGAGGCGTTGGCAGAAAGAATGATGGGCGACAAGGCTGTCTCCTCCCCAATTAAGGGTGGACAAGCCCCGAATCTCTAGCGAGACTGGCCGCTGTTTTATGGGGAGACGGGTTGTAGCTAGTTATTGCTCCAGCTTTCTGAAGTCGGAGATGTTGCATATTTACCGTCAGGTAAAAGCGCTACGCGGCGTCGACACCTTCGTTGTGACCAAGGAGGTCCAGAATGCGGAACGATTTCCGTTTGCGAAGGTAGAAGTCATTCCAAAGCGGCGCACAAACCTGCTCGTGCACGGCTGGTTGAAATTCGTGGAGCGACGCCCGCCCATTGTCTATCGAGGCGAGTATCAAACGCTTGATTCGTTGTTGGAACGGCATGGCGCCGACCTGATGCATATCTACTTTGGACATACGGGCGTGCACCTTCTCCCTTTCATCGAACAATGGCACAAACCCTGCGTGGTATCTTTTCATGGCGCGGATGTCGCCCACAAAAAAGACATCAAGGATTATCCGGCAAAGCTCCGCCGTCTTTTTAATGCGGTTCCGCTCGTGTTTGCGCGTTCCCAATCACTGGTCGACCGATTGATCCACCTGGGCTGCCCGCCGGAAAAACTGCGAATCAATCGCACTGGTATCCCACTCAATGAATTTCCATTCGTGGATAGACAACTACCGCGAGACGGAAAATGGAGAGTTGTGCAGGCGTGCCGGTTGATTCCGAAAAAGGGCGTTGCGACGAGCTTGCGCGCTTTTGCGATTTTTAAGAGAGACAATCCCAAAGCGGAATTTTTCATCGCCGGCAAAGGACCTCTCCAACCAGAACTGGAGATGCTTGCCGACGGATTAGGAATTCTTAGAGACGTGCATTTTGTTGGGTTTCTGTCGCAACGAAAACTGCTTGAGCTTTATGCAAGTTCGCATGTGTTTTTGCATCCCAGCGAAATATCCGCGAATCAAGACCAGGAAGGTATCCCGAACTCGGTCTTGGAAGCAATGGCGACCGGGTTGCCGGTAGTTGCGACGCGTCATGGTGGAATACCGGAAGCGGTGGAGCATGAACGCACTGGGTTCCTGGTAGCTGAGGAAGATCACGTTGGATTGGCGAACGCCATGCAGCTAATCACGGGTTCGCCGGGCCTGTTAATGCAAATGGGAGTCCGTGCACACGCCACTGTGGTCGAACGATTCGAGCAGGACACTCAAATCGACCAGTTAGAATCGTTCTACGAAGAAGCGATTAGCCTCAATGGTGCCTCCGTGCCGGTGAAATCGAAGCCCGTGGCGCAGCTTGCTCCGCGGTTTGCCGAGGGATTGCCCGCGAAATAACGGTTCAGTCGAAGAATTTCAAATTTCCTGAAATGTCGGTCTTCGAAGGCTTGAGAAAATTGGCATGAAGAGAAAACCGACTCCTGAAAACTCAGATTGGAACATTTTGTTTGTCATTCGGGTAAAACGCGCTTTGGTATGCGCGTCGAGTGGTAGCGGGGGTTAACCTTCCGCCATAGCACTTGCTAAGGCGGTCGACCTCGGCAGGCCGGCATCACCCCGATGTCGGTTAGGAGTGCTTATAAAATGCGCAATCGTTGTTTACTGATGTCGATCCTGGCGTTGACCTCCAGCGCAATGCTTGCCACTTCGACTTTTGCTGCCGAAGCGGACGCGACCGAGCACGAGGGCGTTTCGTTAAAACCGCAGATGCTTGTCCAGTTCGGCGGCTTCGGAATCACAAACTCGATGCTGGTCACCTGGATCGTCGCCGCCGGCATCATCATTTTTTCACAAATCGCAACCCGGCGGGTTAAGGCCATCCCCAGCGGGATTCAAAATTTTTGGGAGTGGTTAGTTGAGGGTTTGCACAATTTTTTGGAAAACATCATCGGCCGTGACCTCGTGCAAAAGGGATTTTGGTTTTTTGCCACGATTTTCATTTTTATTCTGTTCGTGAACTGGTTCGGACTGATTCCGGGAATCGGAACAATCGGCTGGGGTCACTACGACGGTTTGGGAAATTTCCATGTCGATCGGCCGTTGCTGCGCGGTGGTAACGCGGACCTAAACATGACGACCGCAATGTCGGCCATCTTTTTCGTGATGTGGTTTGTCTGGGCGATTCAGGCCGACGGCGTCGGCGGATTCTTGAAAGAATTGTTTGGCCCAAAAGGTGAGACGACCGGTGTCGTGAAGATCCTGATGGTCGTCATCTTTTTCGCCGTCGGCTGGCTCGAAGTGATCTCCATTATATTTCGACCGATCGCGCTCAGTTTTCGATTGTTTGGAAATATTTATGCCGGCGAAAGCATTCTCGAAGCGATGTCCACGATGAATCCGTGGCTGTCGCCGATCCTGCCGATTCCGTTCTATTTCCTCGAAGTGCTTGTGGGATTTGTGCAGGCGCTCGTTTTCATGCTGCTGACTGCGGTTTTCACAATGTTAATTGCAGAACCGAAAGAGGGGCCGGAGCATGCGCACTGATTTTTCCACGGTCTCGTGACGAGATCGCAAAACCAACTAAGAAAAATATGATACTACCAATACTAGCAGAACTGGGCGGAAGCATTCACGTCGGGCTTGCCGCGATGGGCGTCGGAATCGGAATCGGCTTGACCGGCCTCGGAATGACCACCGCAGTCGGTCGCAATCCCGGCGCGTTCACGCAAGTGCTCGTGCACGGAATTCTCGCCATCGCGTTGACCGAGGCGATCGTTTTCTACGCGCTGTATCTCGTTCACTAATCTTCACCGGGAAGGCAATCAATGTTGCGCCCGAAACTTAGTTTATGAATCTGATAATTGCCGCCAGCAGCGGAGGCGTAACCGACATCTTGCGCGAAACAGCCGATACGTTCGGCTGGAATTGGAAGTTGTTTCTGTCGCAGGTCATTAGCTTCGGCATTGTTGCGTTCCTTTGCAACGCTTCGCTTACAAGCCAATCCTTGCGGTGCTCGAGGAGCGCCGGCGCAAGATCGAAGAGGGCCAGCTCAACGCGGAAAAAATCAAGAAGGAACTCGCTGAAGCAGAGAAGCGTTACCAGGAGATTCTGGCAAAGGCGAACGCGGACGGTCAAAAAATGATCGATGAAGCGCGTGAAAGCGCCGCGCACCTGTCTGAGCGCAAGCAGCAGGAGGCGATTACTGCCGCGGAGCAAATCATTGCCAAGGCGCGCGAGGCCAGTGCAATTGAGCACGAGCGCACCATGGAATCTTTGAAGCGCGAGCTTGGACGCCTGGTAGTTGATACCACGGCAAAAGTGGCCGGGAAGGTGTTAACGCCGGAAGACCAACGGCGTTTGCAGGAGGAAGCAGCCCGTCAGGTGACCTGATGAAGATCAACAAGGAAATTCGCCGGCTCTCGCGTGAAATGCTTCGGGCCAGTTTTACGGACGGTCAACTCGATCCCGGAAGGATTACGTCGCTCGTCGATTCACTTATCGCGAGAAAACCGCGTCATTATATCGAGGTCCTAAAGAACTACAGGCGTCTGCTTCGGCTCGAATTGGAAAAGCGCCAGGCCAGAATCGAGACAGCGAGTGAAGTGGATTCCGCGACCACTTCCGAGCTGGTGGCTAATCTAAAAAAGAAATACGGTAGCGACCTGACAACGGAGTTCGTCGTTAATCCGGACCTTCTTGGCGGGATGCGTATTCGTGTGGGAAGCGATGTGTGGGACGGAACGGTGCGCAACCGGCTCGAACGTCTTCAACAAGAACTTTAATCAAGGCAAAATCATGAGCAGCATACTCGAAGAAATCGAAACGAAAATTGAAGGGTTAAAAACATCGACAACCAAGAGCAACGTCGGCGTTGTGCGTGAAACCGGCGATGGCGTCGCGCGCATCGAAGGTCTGAGTGACGTCATGCTCAACGAGATGATCGAATTTCCAAACGGAGTATTCGGTCTTGCGTTGAACCTCGAAGAAACTGAAGTCGGCGCAATTCTGATGGGCGACAACACGTTGGTTGAAGAAGGCGACGAAGCCAAAACGACCGGCCGACTCCTTTCAGTTCCTGTGGGCAAAGCGCTCCTCGGCCGAGTCGTTAACACTCTCGGCCAGCCACTCGATGACAAGGGACCGATCAAAACCGAAACATTTTATCCGCTGGAGAAAATTGCACCGGGCGTGATCAAGCGGCGCAGTGTGAATCAACCGGTGCAAACCGGCATCATGGCGATCGACGCCATGATACCAATCGGTCGCGGCCAGCGCGAGCTGATTATCGGCGATCGCGCAACTGGTAAAACCACCATTGCAATCGACACCATCATCAGCCAGGCCCGATTGAACAAAGCTGCGGAAGACGCGAAGGACAGCAATTATCGGCCGCTCTACTGCATTTACGTCGCAGTTGCCCAGAAAAATTCCAACGTGGCGCGAGTGCTCAATACTCTCGAGAAAGAAGGCGCCATGCCTTACACGATAATCATCTCTGCGCCTGCATCCGACACGGCGACTAATCAGTATCTGGCGCCGTTCGCTGGCGCAGCGATGGGCGAATGGTTCATGGACAATGGAATGGATGCGCTCATCATCTTCGACGATTTGTCAAAGCACGCAGTGGCTTATCGGCAGGTTTCGCTGGTGCTCAAGCGTCCGTCTGGTCGTGAGGCTTATCCAGGCGATGTATTTTACTTGCACTCGCGATTACTCGAACGCGCCGCGCGTATGAGCGACGAATTCGGTGGCGGATCGTTGACCGCGTTGCCGATTATCGAGACCCAGGCTGGCGACGTTTCTGCCTACATTCCCACAAACGTGATCTCGATTACGGATGGGCAAATCTACCTCGAGACTGATTTGTTCTATCAAGGTGTGCGACCGGCGATTTCAGTGGGACTCTCTGTCAGCCGTGTCGGATCGGCTGCCCAGATCAAGGCGATCAAGCAGGTCGCCGGCAAGGTGAAACTCGATCTGGCGCAATACCGCGAGTTGGCTGCATTCGCGCAGTTTGGCTCCGATCTGGATGCGGCAACGAGGGCGCGACTCGATCGCGGTCAACGCATTGTCGAGCTTTTTAAACAAAAACAGTACAACCCGATTCCGGTGGACGAGCAGGCGGCGGTGATGTGGGCGCTGCAAAATGGGTACCTCGATGCTGTTCCAGTCGACCGCGTCAAGGAATACCAACTTAAGCTTCAGGATTGGCTGCAAACGCGGAAAGAGGATTGCTGGGCGATTCGCGAGAAAAGGAGCTCGATAAAGTCTCGAAGCGCAATTGAAAGCGGCGCTCGATGAATTCAAGACGACCTGGCGATGATTTGTCTCGGCATTTGATTCAGCCATGACCTCTGACCGCAAATGCGAGCTGAGAGCGCGATTATCGCTTCGGTCCCGAGTAATGCTCGATTCGATTTGCGGCGATCTAGGAACGAGCGCGTTAAACAAATTCAAACGGAATCGCAAACGCTTTCCTGATGACTTTGCATTTCCTTACGGAGGAGTTTACAAACTGATATCGCAGTGCGATTCAGATGAGGTGACCACGCGAACGCTTCCGAGCATGGTGCAACTCATGCTGGCGAGCGTGCTGAACAGAATTGCTGTTCAGCAGCATCCGTCGTGCGGCATTGTCAGACTGCGGAAATGGTCGCGGCGAATGCACAATTAGCATCGAAGTTCGGAACTCGAGCGCCGCTCGATTCTAACGATGAGGCGATTGTCGATCTTTGCAACGCTGAACGTTGCCGAGACCGCCTGAGCCACCAAAAGGAGAAATCGGTTTCATGTCCGAGAAAAGGCCGCGCTATCGCGTGCGACGAGTCGAGAATCAAATCGAATTCGAGAATTTCCTAGATGGCGAACACGCAGGACATACGCGCGGATAAGATCGATCCGCAACACCGCGCAGATCACCAAAGCGATGCAAATGGTGGCTGCCTCCAAGATGCGCAAAGCGCAGCAGCATGCGCTGGCGGACGACCTTATGCCGCTTTGATGAATAAGGTTCTCGTTTCGTTGCAAAACGGACAGACCCGAGATTTCATCCACTTCTCGCTGTCCGCCCGCTCGAAAAAGAATTGGTCTTAATTATCAGCACAGACAAGGGACTCTGCGGGCGCTAACACGAACCTGTTTCGTGAGGCCACTAACTTCGATTCGGCTAAAACAGCATTCGTGGTGACAGGAAAAAGGCACGACAATTCATCGCGCGAACAAAGCGCGAATTATTGGCTGATTTTGAGTTGAAAGACTCACCGAGCTTCGTTGAAGCGAAGCCGGTCTCGAAGTTTTGCATGGAAAAATTCTGAGGCGCGAGGTGGACAAAGTCTCGGTGCTCTACACGCATTTTATCAACACAATCAGCCAACGTGGTCGTAGACGCTGCTGCCGATCAGCAGTTTTGATTTGCCGAAGAAGCACGAGAATCAGCCGAGGGCGCTGAGGAAGGCGTCGATCCAATGCTCGGTTATATTTTTGAACCGAATGCAGCGGGAGTTCTCGACGTGATGCTTCCGTATTATGTCTCCTACCAGGTTTTTCAGATGATTCTCGACGCGCGCGCGTCCGAGCACAGCGCGCGAATGGTGGCGATGAAGAACGCCACCGATAACGCGAATCAATTTATTAAGGACCTTACGTTGGAATACAACAAGATGCGCCAGGCCAGCATCACAACCGAGCTGCTCGAGATCGCCACGGCGCAAATGGCGCTCGGTGGTTAGTCAGGATTTATGAATAAAGGAAACATAGTTCAAGTAATCGGTCCCGTAGTGGACGTGGAATTTCCGGACGAAAAAGCGCTGCCGAAAATCTACAACGCTCTCGAAATTGAGTACGAAGTGAATGGCAACCCAACAAAATTGACGCTCGAAGTGCAGCAGCACCTGGGCGAAAATTGGGTGCGCTCGGTCGCGATGTCTGGGACAGAAGGACTTAAGCGCGGCATGAGCGTGACTGACACTGGCGGTCCAATCACCGTGCCAGTAGGCGAGGGCGTGCTCGGACGGCTTTTTAACGTCACTGGCGATGCGATTGATAACCGCGGCACGGTGAACTACACCAAGCGTTACCCAATCCATCGGTCGGCGCCGACGCTCATGGAGCAAGACACAACGGCAAAGATCCTGGAAACAGGGATCAAGGTCATCGATCTTGTTTGCCCATTTACAAAAGGCGGCAAAGTCGGCGCATTTGGCGGCGCAGGCGTCGGCAAGACTGTTGTGATCCAGGAGTTAATCAACAACATCGCTATGAAACACGGCGGGGTTTCGATATTTGCCGGAGTAGGCGAACGGAGCCGCGAAGGCAATGATCTTTACAAAGAAATGAGCGAGGCGGGCGTGATCGATCAAAAAGACTTGTCGAAGTCGAAAGTAGGGATGGTTTTCGGTCAGATGAACGAACCGCCGGGCGCGCGTTTACGCGTTGCTCTTTCTGCGCTTGCCATGACCGAATATTTTCGCGACGAGCGCAACCAGGATGTGCTTCTTTTTATCGACAACATCTTTCGGTTCTCGCAAGCGGGCTCGGAAGTGTCAGCGTTGCTGGGCCGAACGCCAAGCGCGGTTGGTTATCAGCCGACGCTTGCTGCTGAGATGGGTGATTTGGAGGAACGAATTACATCCACAAAGAAAGGATCGATCACTTCGTTCCAGGCAGTCTATGTTCCAGCAGACGATCTCACTGATCCCGCGCCGGCAACCACTTTCGCGTTCTTGGATTCGACCCTCGTGCTTGAGCGTGCCATCGCCGAGCTCGGAATTTATCCTGCGGTCGATCCGCTGGCATCAACATCGAAAGCGCTGGCGCCGGAAATTGTCGGCGAAGAGCATTATAACGTGGCGCGAGGTGTGCAGCGTGTTTTGCAGCGTTACAAGGATTTGCAGGACATTATCTCGATTCTCGGAATGGATGAATTAAGCCCGGAGGACAAGGTCACTGTTCAGCGCGCACGCAAGATTCAGCGGTTCCTTAGCCAGCCCTTCCACGTGGCAGAGGTTTTCACCGGCTATAAGGGCCAATATGTTCCGGTTGCGGAAACAGTCCGCGGTTTCAAGAAATTCTGGACGGCAAACACGACGATGTGCCCGAGCAAAATTTCTACATGAAGGAACATCGACATGATCAAAGAAGGTTAAAAGCAAAAAGCTAAATCGTTAAACGTTTCCAATTCCTGTTTTTTAACTTTGTAACTCGAATCATGACCACGCTAAAGCTCGAGATTGTAACGCCCGAGGAAAAGATTTACCGAAGACGTGGAGATGGTCACGTTGCCGGGTTCGGAGGGAGCTGGGAGTTACCCAAACACGTCCCGCTGCTAACCACCTTGGTGCCGGGCGAGCTACGTGTTCTAAAGACGGACGCGAAACTGCATGGCGATAGGCGAAGGTTTGTCGAAATTAGAACCGACGCAGTTCGGTTTTAACTGACATGGCGCTTGAATCCGAGAAGATCGACATTGCTGCGGCCGAGGCAGCGGTCGAGCGCGCCAAGGCGGCGATGAAAGAAGATCACACCCCGAACACGTGGCAGCCATTCAAGCGTCGCTGCAGAAAGCGCTTGCTCAGTTGCACGTCAAACGCCGCCGCCATTAGGTAATCCTGTCAGCGGCGCTTGTGTGAGGCCCCCGTTTATCTCAAACGATTCTTGACTTTGCTTGCCCGCAGAATGACGGTACAGATCCTGGGAATCATCGCCGGAAACGGCGTGTATCCCAAATTGCTTGCTGAGGCGGCACAAAAGCCGGCGTAAAAATAATTGAGCCGCATTCACTGGCGAGACCGATCCAGTGCTCGCCCAACATGTCGATCTAATCGAATGGATGCGCGTCGGACAACTGAATCGGTTGTTAAAATTTTTAACGAACACAAGTTCATCACGCAATCATGGCGGTCAGATTGCGCCGAAAATCTTTTCGATCTGCGACCGGATCTGAAAGCGTTGCTTTGCTGGGAAAACTGAAACAGCGCAACGCGGAATCCATTTTGCCGCAATCGCGGACGAACTGGCCAGATAGATGTCGATCTTCTGCCGGCGACAACATTTCTGGAGGATTCTATTGCAACTACGGATTGATTGCGGGAGCGAAGCTCAGCCGGCAGGAGAGGAAGACGTCGATTTAGGCTGGAAAATCGCCAAAGAAATCGCGCGGCTCGACATTGGGCAGACTGTTATCGTGAAAAATGGAACTGTCGTTGCGGTGGAAGCGTTTGAAGGAACGAACGACGCCATCAGCGTGGCGGCGCGCTCGCGCGTGAAGGGCGGTCATGGTTAAGGTTGCAAGCCAATCAGACATGCGTTTCGATGTGCCGGTAATCGGTGTCGAAACAATCCGCGTCGCTGCCGAAGAAAACTGCGCGTAATCGCCATTGAAGCTGGAAAGACTTTGCTTCTCGAACGCAAGCAATCGCCGATCTCGCGGCTCACGCAAGCTGTCGATCATTGCTCGTTAGTCGTTTCCTCTGGTTACGAAGAGAATTGTTGCCAATCGATACCGAATGGTGACAATGGCGACGGACGCTGCGAACAAATCCGGTGCGATCAAAAGGGGACTAAAAAGATAACTGCTTAAACCAAACTAAACGTGTTGCCCTATGAGTGCGCAGGGAAAGGTGACCTCGATAACGGAACTGCCACCGGAATTTATCCGAAAGGCTTTCCCACGCACCTGGTTCCATCCTAGGTGGCACCTCCTCACCTGGTACCCTTGCGGGGTGCTCAACGAGGCATTCGCAGATCAGGTGATCGAGTTCATCGAAATGGAAGAAAGCATCCAGGAAGCGCCTTTCGATCGGTACGCTGACTTATCCGGACTAACTCACATCCGGATAGGAATCGATCATCTTATCCATACTGCACGTCGGCGCCGAAAAGTGAAACAACCGGCGAAGTCGGCATTGTTCGCGGACAACTCGATGACCTTTGGCGTCGCGCATTCTTACGAGTTGCTGATGTCCGACGCAATGATTGAAGTCCGCGCTTTCAAGGAACGCGTCGCGGCGGCCGCATGGCTCGAGGTGCCGTCGCAGACGCTAGAATGCCCTTCGTAAAATGAACCAAGGACGACAACGCAAATTTTTCTCTACCGACAAGTGACGAACAAACAACCAATAACATGGCGTGTAATGCCTTACGCCATCGGGACGGTCGCGATGTTTTGGGTCATCCAGCGCACTGCTGCATTTTGACTCCGATGCTGATCAATGACAGAACGCAAAATGAAACTTCCCGCTCACGTTCTGTTACATAAGGATTTGTCTCTCATCCTCTGGAAACCCCGAGGCGTCCTTGACCAGTCAACGGTCAACGAAATGGTCGCGTTCATTGAGACTGTCGAAAAACGAAATAGCGAACCACTCAAACGGTTCGTCGACTTGTCGGCCCTCGATGCCGTCGACTTGAACTTTGATTTTGTCTTTCACGTGGCGCTCGGCCGGCGTCTCTCAGCCGCGCCTAAGCCTGCAGTGAAATCGGCGTTCTACGTTACCGGCCCCGACACCACGCATTATGCTAAACTGCACGCCGTGCTCACCGACCATTCGCCACTCCATGTCGCCTTGTTCACGGATCGCGCCGCCGCGGCCAACTGGCTAGGCGTTCCACTCGAGGTTTTGTTCGCATGAGCATATAAAGGAGGTTAAAGCGCAATGAAGCTTCCGCCCGAAGTTGAGTTTCACCCAGATATTCGCCTGCTGGTCTATCGACCGCGCGGTCTAATCGATGAGACGGCTATCAACAAAATCATCAGTGTTATTGAAGATCTCGAAGCCGAAACCCAAGGGCCTTTCAATCGATTCTCCGATACATCAGATATCCATGAAATTGAGCTTAACTTCAGATACGTTATTCGCGTTTCTCTTCATCGGCGTCTCTCTCACAAGGGTCGTGCGCCGGTGAAGTCAGCGATTCTCGCTACCGATTCCACTGTTGTTCACTACGCGCGGTTGCTTGCCTTACTGACTCAAGGTTCTTCGATCAAAGTGCAGGTATTCCAAGACCGCGAAGATGCTTCGCAATGGCTCGGTGTCCCGCTCGAACTGCTGGCGGCGAAGCCACCGGCCGCGAACCACTCTGGGTGAATCAATGGAATGAACAACATAAAGCTTCCATCAGACGTCGAGTTTTACGAAGACATTCGGCTGCTCGTCTGGAGACCATGCGGTTTGGTGAACAAGGCGGCTGTTAACAAAATCATAACTGTCCTCGGAGAACTCGACCGTTGAAGGAGCCTTTCAATCGATTCTCCGACACGTTGCAGCCGACGCAGTTGATCTGAACTTCGAATACATCATTAGCGTTTCACTTTATCGACGCCGCTTCTATGGCAAACGCCCGCCGATCAAGTCAGCGATTCTCGCTACGGATGCTACCTTATTCATTACGGTAAGGTCCACGCCTTACTGACTCAGGTTCGCCGATCAACGTCCGCGTTTCCAGGATCGCAAGGAAGCCGCGCAATGGCTCAACGTCCTCTAATCGAACGGCGACGCCGAATTCAGTAAGCAGTGAAAATCAGGCTAAAACAATGAAGCTGCCTCTGCCGCCTGATCTCGAGTTTCACGAAGACATTTGTCTGATCGTCTGAGACCGCGCGGTTTGTTGAACAGAGTGGGAGTTAACAAACTCATAAGTGTAATCGGAGAACTCGAATTCGCGTTAAAGAAGCCTTTCAATCGATTTTGGACACGGTTGCAGCCGATGCAGTTGATCTCAATTTGGAATACATCCGACGCGTTTCTGTTATCGCCGTCGCTTCTACGGCAATCGCCCAGCCATAAAGACGGCGATTCTCGCGACCGATCCGCTGGCTGATTATGGTCGCTTGCATGCCTCACTAACTCAAGGTTCGCGATCAAGTCCGCGTTTCCAGGATCGCAAAGAAGCCGCGCAATGGCTCGGTGTCCGCTCGAACTGCTCGCGGCGAAAGGAACTGGTGGTGAAACAACCAATTGTGAAAGGCGTTAACACCAAATCTAGCTGACCGTGACGCCCTGTGGGGTTGCCATCATTGGACTCGTGTCCGAACGGCGCACAGCGCCGTGGCTACAGCGAACGAGCGATGGGATCGCGGTTCATTCGCCATTCATGATAGTCAATGACAAGTTATCTGATAAACCTGGCGACATGAACAAATACATCGTGGAATTCATCGGAACTTTTTCCTTGTCTACCGTTGGGTGCACCGGCATTGGCGCCGGCGCAGGTGTGATTGCGCCGCTCGCCATCGGCGCGGCCTTTGGTGATGGTGTTCGCCGGCGGCCATATCTCGGGCGGGCACTACAATCCGGCCGTTACGCTCGGCGTGCTGATTCGCGGCAAAGTAAACCTGCTGATGTTGTGCCTTATTGGATTGCGCAATTTGTTGCGGCAGCGGTTGCCGCGCTGCTCACAATCAAGGTCTTCGCGCGGAGCACCTGTGACCGCAATTGCCCAAGATGGTCCAGCTTGCTTGCCGAGTTTCTGTTTACGTTGCGCTTGTTTATGTCGTCTTGAACCGGCACCGGAAGGCACCTCCGAAATTCATTTTACGGCCTCGCCATCGGTATGACTGTCATGACCGGCGCGTTTGCGGTCGGCGACATTTCAGGCGGCGCGTTCAATCCAGCCGTTGCACTCGGAATAACGGTAATGGGTATCTCAAGCTGGAATAATATTTGATGATTGGTTGCGGACCTGGTCGGTGGCGCTGTGGCGCCGTGATTTTCCAGCTGGTCAATCCGCCGATGCAAACCACCCCGATTGCAACCGACGAGCCGCCTTACGAGACTCCGCGGTAACTTTTTCCTCTGCTTCCTTCTGTTAGAACCTAAAATATCAACCATTCAACCCATATGATCCACAAAAATTCATTACAGTTATCGCTATAGTTTGCGCCTGCTTTGCCGCTTCAACTTTAAATGCGGCCACGATTCCCGCTGGAACAACGCTGATAGTAAGTACGGTTAGTCTCATCAGCTCACAGACCGTCCCGGGAAGAAGCTTCGAAGCAAAGATTGCCCGGGACGTTACGGTTAAGGGAAACGTTGTATTGAAAGCTGGAACCAAAGCGTTTGGAAAGGTCACGGCCTCTCGTGCTAATCCTCGCAAATCGGGGCCACTCACCGTGGAACTGGACTTAATTGATCTAAATGGACGCAGGATCCCGGTAAAGACGAACAGCGTTCAACCGGCAGGCCCTCCACAGACAGCGCGACAGGCGCAATACGGACATACCGCTGGCACAACCGTGGTTAACCCGAAAACCACGCTGCAGTTTCAGCTGGCAGCACCACTTAACCTGTAACTAAGCCGAACAACGGCGCTGTAAACAATTAATCGTGCCATGGGAACTTCTCCAGCCTGATGCCTGGCTTCATAAAATGATTCGATGAAGCTTAAGTTTTATGGTACACGGGGATCAATCCCCGTCTGCGATGCCGGTTTTCAGCAATTCGGCGGCAACACGACGTGCCTGCAAATCACCGATACGAACCGCATCGCCGTCATTGACGCGGGCACGGGACTGCGAAATCTGGGCAGAGACCTTCGCGCCATCGGCCACAAGCAGGAGCAAATCCGTATCTTGTTCACGCACTTTCACTGGGACCACATCCAGGGCTTTCCGTTCTTTCCCCCGGCTTATGATCCCAAACAGAAAATCACACTCCTGGCACTCGGCCGGGACCAGACAATCACCGATTTGCGGGAGATTTTCGAAGTTCAAATGCAGGCCGAATATTTCCCGGTCCAATTGGATCACATGGGAGCCAATTTCGAGTTCCTGCAAATCGCTGATGCCAGCGAACACTTCACCGGCATCAACAATGTGGAGACCGTAGTCACCGCTCAAAGGCACAACCATCCCGGCGGAGCGTATAGTTTCCGGATTGAGCGAAATGGGAAAGTGCTTGTCGTTTGCATCGATGTCGAGCATGGCGAGCAGATCGATCCGCACCTGGTGGAGTTGGCGCGCGGCGCGGACTTATTGGTCCATGACGCGCAATACACGGCCGAGGAACTGCAGAAACGTCGCGGATGGGGACACAGCAGCTTCGATCAAGCGATGCAAGTTGCGGAAATGGCCGGCGTGAAGCGCCTGGCCCTCACGCATCACGACCCCGACCACGACGACGAGTTTCTTGAGCGCATCGAAAAATTATGTCAAGAACGGTTCCCCAACTCGGTGCTAGCCCGCGAAGGAATGGAAATAGCGATCTAGGAAGTAACCTAAGGCTTCATTTCCAGGTTAACGCCCCATTCCACGCGCGCGTAGGGCGAGAGTTCGCCGCTCGAGTCGCCCCATTCCACACGCGCGCAAGGATGGCAGCACATTGATGGACAAGATGGAACAGCAATGAAATCGGCAAATTTGTTGTGATTTTTGCTGTGACTCAGTCAATTTTCGGACAGTAATTTGTTGTAAGTTACTGTGAATCAAAAAACATGAGGCGGGGGCGGGAATCGAACCCGCGAAGGGAACCATCATGGCAGCGGCGCTGGCATGGGAAGTCCCATCCGAATGCGCTGGGAGAAATCTGGATCCTTATCTGCCGCATGTGCGCGCTCGTTTACGTGGCAGAGTTTTTCTAAATCAATAAATGGCTTTGTCGCATCGATCCGGCCGAGCTCGTAGAGAAAGCGGGGAAGATAGCCGCTCAGCAAAACTTTCCACGACATCGGCGGTGATTCGGGATTCATCCGGGTATGCATGAGAATGGTCGTCGTGCAGTTCGTTGTCAGTGTGTTGTAAAAGCGCGGATGCTCATGGATTTCGTTAATCTTCTGAATATAGTCGAGAAAGACCCGGCGGATATTTCTCAACGGCGCGTTCGTGCGGTAAACATAGACGTCTTCCTGAGGCTCGCGATAAGTTGTGCGGACACGGATCACGTCGCGCTCGTCGGCGACGACGTAGTAGAGTTCGTATTGCCGGAAAAGTCCGGCCAGGGTTGAGTAGCGCTTGCCTTTCGCTTTGCGCATCTCGATCGACACCGCCAAATAATCTTTGCCTTGGAATCCGAAGCTCACCATCATGTGCGCGATCGCCTTGCCGGCCCAATAGATGGCGATGATGTCGGCCGAGTCGAGCT
>JAALOD010000031.1:10250-28541 GCA_013372845.1 Candidatus Udaeobacter sp. | reverse complement strand
GTATTACCACGTGAGACCGCAAGATCTTTTACGTGGCTGCCTCGCTAGGATTCGAACCTAGACAGAGAGATCCAGAATCTCTAGTGCTACCATTACACTACGAGGCAACGTAACTTATTTATCTTCAATAGTTTATGATTAATCTATGCCACCCGGAGTCACAAGTTTCGGCGTGTTTCAAATACACATGCAATCTTCAGTTGGCAAGCACGCAGCCGTGCGTGTGTAATCCGTACCAACTGATAAGTTGGTGGGATATGAATAAGTTTAGCGCAGGACTTTTTGTTAATATTGGAGCATCGCTGCAATGGTTTGTCGGCCAGGTCGAAACTCGAAAGTGGGATGAGTCTACGCGCGAAGCTGGGGAGCGTTTTGGAACTGGAGTAGCCGAGGATTTAAGGAAAATCGGCTGCGATGTGTCCGCTCAAGCAGCTATTCGGTTTGGATCGGAATTACCAAATAAATTCGGAACACGTCCTATCACAGATCTAAAGCCGCGAGCCGAAGAGCTTCAGAGCGTGATTTTTGATGAAATGAACAAGCAACTCTTCTTGTGGGTACCACCGGGGCGAGCTAGGTACTACGAATATCCTGAAGATAAAAGCAAGTGGGATGAAACAGAAAAGGCTATAGAGGGACGAATACGCGACAGATTCGGCAAGGCGGCAGCTGAAATCAATTTCGCTAGGGAATGCTTTGCATTAGCTCGATGGACACCTTGCGTTTTCCATTTGATGAGAGCGTGCGAAATCGGAATCAAAGCTCTTCATAAAACACTTAACCTGCCCGCGCCCTTTTTAGCAGATAGCTGGGGAAATTTGCTCAAGCCAATGGATAAGCAATTGGCTCTGGCAGTTTCTGAACGGTTCGGGGATTGGGCGACTTATCCCGAGTTTTTCGATCAGGCCACAAATGACGTTCGCGCTATCAAGCGAGCTTGGAGAGATAGGACAATGCATGTCGAATCCGATTACAATGAGAGTGAAGCCCGAAAGGCGCTTAATGCGGTAACAAGCTTCTTCGAGCACCTTTCTGCCAAGCTCGATCAAGACGGAAAGTTTTATCCCTAGCGCGTATGCGACTGCCACACACTGCCACAACCTGCAACTGGATTAACCGCGTTTCTCTTGGGCTATCCTGGGATAAACACGTTTCTCTTATGCTGTTGAATCCTACCGTTACACCACGAGGCAAAAGCAGCGAAAGCTAATGCGAAATTCGCAAAATCCGAAATTGCAAAGTCTCGTGCGAATCACCCGAATTAACGCGAATCAGCTGATGATTTCCAACTGCTTTTTATTTGCAGCTATTCGCGTGGTCCGTGGGGAGTAATACTTCTTCGCCTTCGCGCGCGCCGTCCACTTTAAGGTCTTGTCCTTTCTCGCGGATTAGTCGCCGCGCATCGTCCACCATGGCATCGAGCATTGTGTCATCGTGACTTGGATCATGATGAAAAAGCAGAAGCCTGCGGACTTCGGCGTCGAGGGCAAGCGAAACAGCGCTGGAAACCGAACCGTGTCCCCATCCGACGTGAGTTTCGTACTCTGCATCGGTGTATTGCGCGTCGAGAATCAGAATATCGCTGCCGTGAAGAAAGTCGACGAGAGCGATTCGCTGCTCTTCAGCAATCTTTTTCCTCTCTTCTGGACTCATGTCACTGTCCCTTGCTGAGTGCAGAAATTGATAGGGCTCATGGTCCGGCAGGAAAGCGATTGAGCCGGCGCTGGTGAAAAGACGATAACCAGCACAAACACCGGGATGATTTACAAACCTCGCGCGGACTTGCACTTTTCCGAAGGAGAACTCCATCTCGGTTAGTTTCTTAATATCGATCCTGGCGGAAAGCTCGCGCATCGCGATGGGAAAAAATGGCGCCTTCATCGGCTCAGCCATAATCTCGCCAAAGCTCATATCGACGCCGTCATAGCCGCGCACTCGGATTTCATTTTTCTTTTCGTATGCCGGGGCAAAGAAGGGCAATCCCTGGATATGATCCCAATGAGCGTGCGTGATCAACAGCGAGAGTTTGATCGGTTGCGAGTGGAATTCTTTCTCCAAGGCGACGCCAAGGGAGCGAATCCCGGAACCCGCATCGAGCACAATAATCTCGCCATCCGCGCGCACCTCGACGCACGTCGTGTTGCCACCGTAGCCCAGTGTGCGGCGGCCCGGTACCGAAATGGAACCGCGCGTCCCCCAAAACTTGAGTCGTGTGGGCGAGGCTGAAACGCTAGGCATGGCGCGAGAGCGCCCGAGTTTGCCACGCGGGAGCGCCGAAACAAGTGTTTTTAGATTAAATCTGCAAATTTGCGCGATTAAAAGCGGCGAAATATCGCCGCACTCCAAAAGCACTTCGTGCGAAATCGATCAGGGCGCGGTTTCGTTTTGCGGAAGCTTTCGGAGTGCGCACTCGTCCTCGCGTCGCTTTCGCAACGACGCCGATAGGAGAAGTTAGACCGCCTAAAAGAAAATCGGGATGATTAAGATCGCGAGAATATTGACGACTTTGATCATCGGATTGATCGCAGGACCGGCGGTGTCTTTGTAAGGGTCACCCACAGTATCGCCTGTTACCGCTGCGGCGTGAGCGAACGAGCCTTTGCCGCCGAGATTTCCTTCCTCGATAAATTTTTTCGCATTGTCCCATGCGCCGCCGCTGCTGGTCATGGCGATGGCGACAAACAATCCAGTGACGATCGTGCCCACGAGTAAACCGCCGAGCACGACGGGCCCCAGCGGTTTAATCATTGCGACTGCCACAACAAAAACCACCGGCAAAAGCGCGGGCACAATCATCTCCCGCAACGCCGCTTTGGTCACAATGTCCACGCACGTGCCGTAATCGGGCGTGTCCTGGCCCGTCAAGATTCCGGGTTTCGCTTGCAACTGCCGCCGCACTTCGCGCACGACTGCGCCCGCGGCTTTGCCGACCGCATCCATGCTGAACGCAGTGAAAATGAATGGCAAAAGTCCGCCGATAAAAAGCCCGATAATGACTTTCGGGTCCGTGAGCGAAAATTGGAATACGAACGGCTCGCCGTTTCGCGTGACGTGCGTTTTGAGTTCCTCGACGTACGAGCCGAATAAAACGAGCGCGGCCAATCCCGCCGATGCGATGGCGTAACCTTTGGTCACCGCTTTCATCGTGTTACCGACTGCGTCGAGCTCGTCTGTTACACCACGGACTTCTTTCGGCAACTTGCTCATGACCGCGATGCCGCCGGCGTTGTCTGTGATCGGTCCGAACGAATCGAGTGAGATGACAATCCCCGCCATCGACAACATCGACATCACTGCAATTGCGATTCCGTAAAGCCCGCCAAAATGAAAACTGACCAGAATGGCGATGCCGATGAAACCGACCGGCAACGCAGTGGCGTGCTGGCCGACCGCTAATCCGGCGATGATATTCGTCGCGTGGCCGGTTTCCGACGCGCGCGCAATTTTTTGCACGGGCGCGTGATGCATCGACGTGTAGTAATTGGTAATGACCACGACGACTGCCGTCATGACTAAGCCGACTACTGACGCCCAATAAAGTTGCGTAGGTGTGCGCGTCTCTCCGGCGATGTTTACGCCGTTTGGAAATAAATAATGTGTGGTCGGCCAGAATAAAATCGCGGAGACGATCGCGCTGGCAACCACTGCGCCCATGAGAATATTCGCCGGTTTGCCGTTGGCGACGTTCACGAACACGACACCACAGATCGCGCCGAGCACAGAAATTCCGCCGAGCACAAATGGGTAAACAACCGCTGCTGGATTTCCTGCCAGCGTAAGCGCGCCGACAAGAATCGCACCGATCAAACTGACCGCATAAGTTTCAAAAACGTCAGCCGCCATGCCCGCGCAATCGCCCACGTTGTCGCCAACGTTGTCGGCAATCGTCGCCGGATTGCGCGGATCATCTTCTTCCAGGCCTTTCTCGATTTTGCCGACAAGATCGGCGCCGACGTCGGCGGCCTTGGTGTAAATGCCGCCGCCTAATCGCGCGAACACGCTAATCAAACTCGCCCCAAGCGCGAGCCCGACCAGACTGCGAATCGCCATGTCATGTCCGACGATTTTGCTGGCGAGCGTATAGAAGATCGAGACGGCAAGCAGTGCAAGACCGACCACGAGCAACCCGGTCACCGCTCCGCCGTTGAACGCAATGCGCAAGGCAGCGGTGCGCGAGTAGGTTGCGGCTTGCGTCGTGCGCACATTCGCAATCACTGCGATGCGCATTCCAATATAACCGGCTGCGAGCGAGCAGAACGCGCCGATTACAAAACCAATCGCCGTGGGATGATCTTTGAAAATGAAAAGCAGCACGAAGATGATCGCGGCGATCACGCTGATGGTGATCACCTGCCGATTCAAATACGCTTTTGCGCCTTCTTGGACTGCGGCCGCAATCTGCCGCATCCGTTCGTTGCCAGACGAGGAGCGGCTCACGATCGCGATCAAAATGAACGCGAACGCGAGCCCAATGGCAGCGCACACCATCGACAATGGCACGCCTGCGTCGAGAATCGTTAGGCCAAATAAAATGCTCATGAATGCTCCGGCTGAAAGTCCGGGACTTTAATGGGTTTTCATGCACTGGCAATTCGTTATTGAAAACAAATTCAAAACCCAGATTTCGCCTTTTCTGGAGCGCGCCCCTGTAGCCGCCTCGCTGTGTCGAGGCGTTCATCAAGTAATCCGCGGTACAGAGGCGGAGCGCCCGCCCTACAATTCGAAAAACGTCCGCAAACGGTGCAGGAAAGTATCCCTGTATTCCCGCTCTTTTCTCGCGTTCTGGCTGTGGGAAACCGCCTCTTTCAGTAAACCTTCGGTTTCCATTTTCCGTTTGGCGAGCAATTCGCTGAGCCGCTCGAGGCAATCGGGGGAAGCGCGGAGCAGCTCTGCCATTACTGGCTTGCCAATTTCCATCACCTGGCAATCGGTCTCAGCGCGCACCGTTGCTGTCCGATGTTCGCCGGTGAGGAGAGACATTTCGCCGAAACAATCGGGCGCCTTCAAGGTAGCCACGGGAATGGAAGTGCCATTTTTCGAGATCGACACTTCTGCGGCGCCCCTCAACAACACGAACATCGAGTCGCCCTCGGCCCCTTCTCTGATCACACGCTCGCCCCGCCCAAAATGACTGACCTGGGATTGCTGCACCAGGCTCTCGATTTGCTCATCCGACAAGCATTCAAACAAAGCTTCAGAGCGCAAAATCGCCCGCGCTTCCTGGTATTCTTCTTGCATCGAAGCGGCCGCTTTGCGTTCCACGTGCAACGTGCGAATCGGGAAGGGGATGGTGATTCCCTGCCGTTTGAGCTCATACCACACATTGGTGCGCACCGAATCGTTGGTCTCGTTGATTCTGGCGTGATTGCCCATGTAGAACTTGATCTCGTAGATCACAGCGAAATCGGCAAAATCGACGAGAAAAACTTTTACCGGAGGATCCGCCAAAACGTTGCGCGCGCTCTGTGCAGCGCGCACCAGCGCGTCTTTCACGCGATTGGGTGGATTCTTATATTCAACTCCTACGCGAATGCGCATCGCATGGACTTCGGTCGGATAGTGCAGATTGACGATCTGGTGGCCAACCATCTCGTTGTTTGGGATGTCGAGATAAATATCGTCATTCGTACAGAGCCGAGTGGAACGCCAGTTGATCTCGCGCACTTCGGCGTAGGTGTCGCCTACCTTCAACCAATCACCGACCTTATAGGGCCGATTAATTTGGATCGATATGCCGCCGATTATCCCGGCAAAGAGATTCTGTCCAGCGAAGCCAACGATGATTGCGACTACGCCGGAGCCGGCCAGCAGTCCTTTTAACTGCGTCTCGGCATGGTAGCCGTAACTCAGGACAAACAGCAGTACAATCAAGAAAATGATCCCGCCGGCAACCTCACGGAGAAAATGCGGGATTGGCGTGTGCCGTTTCTTTTCGAAATAAAGATCCCAAACGTAACGATCAACCAGCGCGACAACCAGCGCCGTGCTCAACAGAATTACAGCTGTACCGACGTGGTTTCTCCAGGACGCATGGACGCCGTAAACAGCTATGGCGGCATAGAATGCCAGCATGAGGCAGAAAAGCCGGTACAGTAGCCCGAGCTTCACTCCGGCGCGGCGCTTTAAGAACCGGCCGACGCCGAACGTGACAAAAAACGTTCCGAGGAATACGACCGCTGTGATCGCATCTCGCTCCGCCTCCGACAGTCCGCTAAACATCGAGCTGTTAGTATATCAGAAGAGGACCCCTGGAACAGCATTCTTGTGTCAAACACCAAGGCAGATCGGCTTCTCCCCTGGCACGCTGTAGCATTACGCGAAGGCGGCTGAAACCGCAGCGCCGTTCGCCAACGCGTTGAGGACAACGCGTTCCACCTGTGCAATCCAACTTGGCTTACGAACGCGGCGCGATGATCAGGCACGCCCAACCCGCCAGAAAACAGAGACCACCGATCGGCGTAACCGCTCCGAGCCACCGGATATTTGTCAGTGCCATTACATATAGACTGCCACTAAAAACGAAAATACCGGCTAAGAGTAACCACCATGCACTGCGATTAACGGCACCGAAAAGCGCAAGAACCAGGAGTGCAAGCGCGTGAATGAAATGATAAAGCACAGCCTTGTTCCACACATCGAGCATTCCGTGCGTTTCGAGTATTTGCTTGAGACTGTGCGCTCCGAAAGCCCCGAGCGCGACGGCAAGAAAACAAAGCAGAGCTGCGATCCGAAAAAGTGCAATCGACATCTTGGCGATAATTCGCGCGTGTTCGACGCGTCGCCAACTGTTTTTCAATTATTTAATATCGTGCCTTCTGCGCGAGAAGAGAATATAACTTCTAAGTAAACTTTATGAGTATTGAGCAAGCGTTGCTGTCGTTTACCTTAGCGGCCGGTTTATTGACCATCACACCCGGGCTGGACACAGCGCTGGTATTGCGAACTTCTGCGATTGAGGGTGGGAAACAGGCAATGCTGGCCGGCATAGGGATCTGTTTTGGTTGTTTGCTTTGGGGCGTTGCGGCGTCTTTCGGGCTAAGCGCGGTGCTCGCTGTTTCCGGGTTCGCCTACAAAGTGCTCCGGATCGTGGGCGCTATCTATCTGGGCTATTTGGGAATCAAATTGCTTATTCGCGCATTTGCGTCCACTTCTTCAAGCAGCGGTGCCGAACCAGAGGAATATGCCAGCAGGGACGGCTCTCTATGGTTCAAACGTGGCCTGTTGACGAACCTTCTCAACCCAAAGGTTGGCGTCTTCTATCTGAGCTTCCTGCCGCAATTCATTCCGACGGGCGTTCCGGTTTGGTCGTTCAGCATTCTGCTTGCCTTAATTCATGCGACAGAAGGGCTTCTTTGGTTCTTACTGTTAACTAACGCGACTGAATTGATATCGAGCTGGCTAAGGCAGCGCAGCGTAATCATCGCGCTCGACAGCACTATGGGCGCCATTTTCATAGCGTTTGGCCTTAAGCTCGCGTTCGACAAAGTGCGCTGAGTCACGCGGTCCTTTTTCAATTTTCTCGCGGCTGATCCATTTCATGAGCTAGACTCTTTTCTCATGGCAGCTTGGTTCTGGTATGCGGTCGCTGCCGCCGTTCTTTACGGCGCGCATCAAATTTTTACCAAGCTCGCGGCGGATCGTATCGGCGAAGGCTTAGGCGGATTCGTTGTCGAAGCCACGGCCGCATTGTCGATCTTAGTTTATCTGGCGTTTCTTTGGTTGACCAGCCGATGGAATCAGCAATCCAGTGCCCAAGGGATTTTCTATTCCGTTCTCACAGGCGTGTGCGTAGGCGCTGGGACAATTGCGTTTTTTCTTCTCTTCCAGAAAGGCGGGCCGCTATCGGCCGTCCCAGTTATTCTTGCGGTCGGCGCCGCGATAATGGCAATCGCTGGCATCTTGTTTTTCCGCGAAACAGCATCGTGGCAGCGTGTCCTTGGGATCACGCTGGCGGTTATTGGATTACTTTTGTTGCGGCGTTAGGGCTGTGGAAGCAGTGCCTGCACTTGGGGCTTTGACATACTGTGTGTCGATGCAGCGGGTGCATGTCGCTCATGTTCAAACCATGCATAAAGAACCGGCAGCACGATCAGGGTGAGAAATGTTGAACTCAGAATTCCGCCGATCACGACGGTGGCGAGCGGCCGCTGAACTTCGGCACCAGTTCCTGTGGCAATGGCCATCGGCACGAAGCCGAGGCTGGCGACGAGCGCGGTCATTAGCACAGGACGCAACCGCGTGAGCGAACCTTCGATCACAGCGTTCCGGATCGTGTAGCCTTCTTCGCGCAGTTGATTGAAATAGGTGATCATCACGAGACCATTTAGCACTGCCACGCCGCTCAATGCGATGAATCCGACGGCGGCAGTGATGCTAAAGGGCATCCCGCGCAACCAGAGCGAAAGAACACCGCCCGTAACGGCGAGCGGGATGCCGGTGTAAACAAGGAGCGCTTGGCGAAGGCTCCCGAAAGCGAGGAAAATCAGGATGAAGATCAATGCGAGCGCCGCCGGCACAACGATCGCCAGGCGCGCGCGGGCTTCCTGTAAATTTTTATACTGGCCGCCAAATTCGACCAGGTAGCCTTCCGGCATCTTCACCTGTTGTTTAATGCGTTGTTCGGCGTCGCGCACGAAACCTTCGACGTCGCGTCCGCCGAGGTTGACCATGAGCGCAGCGCGCCGATGCCCGTCGTCACGCAGGATCGGCTCGACGACTTTGACCGTCTTAAAGTCGACAACTTGTCCGAGCTTGATCAAGCCGTGCTCGCCAACACGCAGGGGCAGTTGGCGCATCCTTTCGTCGTCTGCGCGTAGTTCTTCCGGCATTCGTACAACGATTTCGTGCCGTTTTTCTCCTTCAATCGCGGTGCCGACAACTTTGCCGGCGAGCGCGGCGCTGATCGCCTTGTTCACTTCCGCCGATGACAAGCTGTAGCGTTGAAGCTCGTCGTGCTTTGCCTCGATCAAGAGTTGCGGTGTGCGTCCTTCCGTTTCGTATTCAACCTGCGCGGCGCCCGGCGTGTTTTCCAGAATCCCTTTGATCTCCCCGGCAAGCTTTTCCAGCACATCGTAATCGGTTCCGAAAATCTTCACCGACAACTCGGCCTTGGTCCCTTCGAGCATTTCGTTGAACCGCATCTCGATTGGCTGCGCGAAAAGAATGTTGTAGCTCGGATTCATCTTTTTCAGCATCGCTTCGATGTGTTCGCGCAACTCCGCCTTATCGCGCGGGCGGCCAGCCGTCTTCGGCCATTCGTTCAACGGCTTGTAGAATATGTAAACGTCGCTCTCGTTAGGCGGCATCGGGTCAGTCGCGATTTCACTCGTGCCGATGCGAGAGAATACCCGTGTGATTTCGGGAAATTCAGCGTGCAGCCGATTCTCAACATCAAGGTCGGTCTGCAACGAATCCTCCATGCTCATGCCAACCGGCTTATAGAGCATGGCCGTGATCGATCCTTCATCGAGCTTCGGAACAAATTCAGCGCCGAGGTGATTGAAAAGCCAGATCGAGCTGGCGAATACAGCAAGCGCTGCGAGCACGACAATCCAGCGCAATGCCAGAGCGAGCCGCAAAACCGGCGCGTAGATTCCTTTTAGTGCGCGGATGATGAAATTATCGTCTTCACGAATCCGCCCGCGCAGCAGGAACGAGCAGAGCACCGGCATCAACGTCAACGCCACGATGAGCGCACCAGTTAGCGCGAGCATGACGGTGAGCGCCATCGGATGAAACATTTTTCCCTCAATACCCGTCAGGGCAAGGATCGGTATGTAAACAATAGTGATGATAAGGACGCCGAAAAACATCGGGTTGCCGACCTGTTTACTGGCTGTTAGAACGATGTGAAGGCGTTCCTCAGTCGTCAGGCGACGACCAAGCTGGTGTTGCCGAATCCCGAGTTGCCGCACGACGTTCTCAACGATGACCACGGCCCCATCGATGATGAGTCCGAAATCAACCGCGCCGAGGCTCATCAGGTTGCCCGAGACGCCAGTCTTTAACATCCCAGTCACAGCAAATAGGAATGAAAGCGGAATCGCGGTGGCGACAATGAGCGCCGCACGCCAATTGCCCAGCAAGGCAAACAGGACGGCGATCACAAGAATCGCGCCTTCGAACAGATTATTGCGAACCGTGTGGATTGTCTTGTTGATCAGAATCGACCGGTCGTATTGCGCCTGAATCTGAACATTGTCCGGCAGCTTCTCCTGAATCTCAGCCAGCCGCGTTTTGACTCGCTCGGCAATTTCGCGGCTATTTTCGCCCGCCAGCATCATGGTCGTGCCAATGACAGTTTCTTTGCCGTCAATGGTCGCCGCGCCGGTGCGAAATCTTGAGCCGTAGGTCACGTCGGCAAGATCCTTGACTAACAAAGGCTTTACGCCGGCCGCGAATTTCACTGGCAAATTGCCGATGTCTTCAATCGTGTTTGCGCGCGTAACGGCTCGAATCGTCAGTTGGTTCCCGCCGCGGCTGATGATTCCACCGCCAGCGTTTTCTACGTTCGCAGCAATCACGTCGGCAAGCTCGCTGAACGTCATTCCGGTGCGTTCCAAATCCCCTGGGCGCGGTTGAATCACGAACTGCCGTTCGTATCCGCCGCTTTCGTTAATGTCCGCAATGCCTGGAACAGTACGAAGGAGGGGCTTGATTGTGTATTCCTGGAGTTCGTTCAGCTCGAACAACTGCTCCTTCTCCGATGCGGGTTTTGGCGCGCCGGGCTTGTAGGAAACGTTGTAGTAAAAAATTTCGCCCAAGCCTGTGCTGATCGGCGCGAGTTTCGGCGCGACGTTTTGCGGCAGGCGCTCGACCGCTGCTTGCAGCCGCTCGGTAACGAGCTGTCGCGCGCGGTAAATGTCTGTCCCGTCTGCGAATTGAAGCGTAACTTGGGATAGACCAAACTTTGTGAGCGAGCGCATCTCTTCGACGCCCGGAAGTCCAGCCATTTCGATTTCGATCGGTCGCGTCACGAGCCGCTCCGACTCTTCGGCCGCCAATGCCGGAACTTCGGTATTGATCTGCACTTGCACCCCGGTGATATCCGGCACGGCGTCGATGGGGAGGCGCGAACCGGACCACAAACCGACTCCGAGCAAAGCGAAGGCAGCGAGCAAAACAAACGCGCGTTGCCGCAAGGAGACTTCGAGAACCTTATCGATCATCTGTCCTCCTCAGGTTCGGCAATCTCCTGATTGTCCAATCGCATGGCTGTGAGCTGCTCGAGTTGCTGTCGTGCTTCAACGGCGCCGGCTTGCGCAGTCGAGAACGCGTCGATCGAATCGAGATATTGCTTTTGCACTTCCGTATAAGTGGTGATCGGGAGCGCCCCCGCTCTGTAGTTGCGATCGGCCAGTTCCGCCGCTTCGCGCATCTGCGGCAAGATCGACATCTCCAATTTCTCCGCTTCTTTACGACGCGACCGGTAGACGAACTCGGCGTCAGCAACTTTTCGCTCAACCTCGCGGATGATTGTTGTGAGCGTCGCTTCCGCCTGGGCCGCGTGAGCCTTCGCGGTCTCTATCTTGCCGGCATTTTTGTTCCAAAGGGGCAATGGCATTGTCATCCCGATACCAAAGTGATATTCATTGGCCTCTGCGCGTTCGTTGTGCGCGTATGGTCCGACGCGAATAGCGGGCCAACGTTCATTAAGTGCGAGTTTTACCTTGAAACCCTGCTGTTCCAGTTCAAGGACGTGCGTGCGTATGTCGTAGTTGCGAGCGCGCGCTGAGACAAGCAACGTCGAAACCGCGGGTAGTGGCCGAAGGTGCAGATCGGGCGTCGGAAGGACCAAGGGTGCATCCACCCTTGCACCGCGCAGTTGATTTAATTCGTAAATGGCGCTTTGAATTTCGCGCTGCGCTTCGACCGGACGGCGCTTCAAGGCAAATGCGTTGGCTTCGATGATCCGCAGATCGAGCTGCGGCGCGACGCCAGCCGCCGGGCGTTCGGATAATGCGGAAAGCAAATCCTCCAAACGTTTTGATATTGCGCTGGCGGCCTCCGCTTTTATCTGACTCAGCATGCCGCGGAAAGCAACCGACCGAACCCGCGCGGACAATGCAGCGCGAAAGCCTTCCAACCCGAGCTCCGCCAAAGCGATCTGCCGATTTGCAATCGCTTTGCGCAAGCTAACGCGTCCGGGATACTCAAATGTTTGCGAACCTGAAAGCGTCCAGATGGCACCATTGCCTACTGAGTTGCCATCGAAGTCGCGCACCAGCTTTGCGCCGAGATCGGTGGTGAGCTCAGGATTTTGCCACTCGCCGGCCACACGGCGTTCTCCTTTGGCCGCTGCGATTTCAGCCTGGTAAACATTCGCCTCCGGGTTGCGAGCCAACGCTTCCGCGACGAGCGCGCCGAGCGAAGGCCGTGTCTCGTCCGTCGCGGCGTGACAGGATAACGCTGCCAGCGATGCTAAACTAATCTGAATAAATATTTTCAACGTTTTTGAGTTACTAAGGTGAGATACATGCCGCTTACGAGAATCCGTACGCGACTAACCAGACGAAGCCCGGGGACAGGGCGCTCAGCGCGGCTTTGGCTTCGCGAATTTGTATCAGATCAGCAGCAGCGTGCTGCGATGTGCCGGCAGTATCGACATCTCGTCCGGCGGCGGGCGAGAATAGGCGAGCGGGATCTGCGGAACGAATGTCCGCCACTCCGTAACGATAGCTGTCGAAAAATAAGGAACCAGATCTCGCGAATTGCTGACCATCAGCGCAGCCGATTGTTTCGCGGTCACGGATCCGGTCAGTATATGAACTACGTGCGCGGGTTCTGACGCTGATAATGCCAAAGCCTGCGCTTCGTCGTTTTCCGGGAATGAGTGATGATCGTGAGCAAGAACTAAATCCACTCCATCGCCGCTGGCGTGCAAAGAGATGCCATGATCATGATCGAGAGAAGCGAGCTGCGCAATTAACTGCGGCACGATTTGCTCACTGCAAGCAATCGGACCGCAAACGACGAGGGCGGCAACAACTTTGAACCACATCGGCCATTCGCTCGTTCGCTTTCGCACGGCACGAAACTGCGCAATTCAGAGGGTTGAGTCAACTCGCAACGGCTCGTTACCGTTGGCGCTTGAGTAGTTAACGCTCGAAAGTCCGGTAATTAACAGCACCAGCCAAGCCTTGGGCTCGCCCTCTGCCCAATAATCTGGGCGAGGCGAAAAGTTACTTTGTAAGAAGCTGCAATCCGATGTAAGCCATCGCATGTGTGTCGCCGACGATGTCGCGTCCACCGGAAAAGAGCAGGTTGAGGTGCTTATTTAATTTCCAGGTGCCTCCGACATTGAACGCCAGCTCGGAACGGCCGCCATGTTCTTTCGGTGAATTGCCAAACAATTCCACGCCCAGCTCCAGTCGTTCGTTGATTTCACGTTCGATAACAGCGCCTGCGTAAAAGTAGTTGCGCGTTTCGTGCGCGCCTTGCCACCAATAGCCGATGTTGCCGTAAAGCGTCCACTTCTCCCAGTTTTTCTGCGCGAGGAATGGCAGCACAAATGCGGCACTGCCTTGGCCAAGACCGCGCGAATGATTTCCCGTTGGCGCCAACACTTGCGGATAGGTGCCGAGTTGAAATTGAGATTGCTCGTTGTTAAAGAAGCGCCACTTCACTCCGATCAATGAATCGCCAGCGCCAGCCTGCGTCCCCTTGCTGTCTTCATTCACGATCTCAATTGGAAATTCCAACTTCAGCTGGATATCCGGCAATCCGTAATTGAGGTCGAAAAGAGGCGTATCCATTTCCGTTTTGCCTGGGGTGCGTTCGAGAATGAATGGAACATTGATTTCCCATCCCCCTGGCGGCGGCGGTTCGGGATCGTCTGTTACAAATGGCGGACCGGCTTGCGAAAAATCGGTCCCTAACAACAACCAGATCGCGAGGGCGCCGCAATTAACTTTGATTGATTTCGCCAAGGCTGTCGCTCAGTGACGTGCGGCGTTATTTATGTATCAGTTTCAAGATGCGGCCGTGAGCCGGATCGATTAAATATGCTGTTTCGTCCTTGGCAGCGATCACACCACGTGCGCCTTTCACCGTCGGCACCGTCGTTTTCAGATGAAATTTTCCGTGATCGTCCACAGCAGCTACGGTCAAGGTTCCAGCCTGCGACGCTGCGGCGTAGAGAAGTTTTGCGTCCGGTGAATAATCAATGTTATCGAGACCAGCTCCGGTTGTTATCGAATCTATGTTTTTTCCATCGTGGCCGGCCTCGAGACTCACAACATGATCGCCACAGGCGACAAACAGGAAGCGGCGCGCATTATCTAGTGCCAATCCCTGCAAATCATTGCTGCCCGGATTCCATTTGGCCACAATCTTGTGCGACCGCACATCGATCGCCACAGTTCGTCCTGCTTCCTCAATGTTTGTATAAAAAAGGCCGCGCTCATTATCGACAGCGTAGCCTTCGGCCAAACCATCCAGCGGAATTTTTGTTTTCGGCTTCAGGTGACTTGGATCGGAAGCATCGAAGACCTCGAGCGATTTGGCTGCCGCGCTGTCGCCTGCCTTCGGCCGAAGCGTGAGCCAGACCTCGCGCGCCGCCGCAACGTAAACAACTCCGTCTGGAGTTACGGCGTTGTCCGTTGAGACGGGCACGCATTCGAGGCGCGCTTGACTCTTCGCGTCGATTACGCAAAGCGTCGCATCCCCGCGGTTTCCAATGTAAATGACACCGTCGCCCACACTGGCCGCTGTTGGTCCAACTGTGATCTTTCTTCCGCGTCGCTCAATTTCACCGGTTGCAAACCCGGTGACCTGTGAGACGACATCGGTGGCGTCATCGATTACATCGACGCTGCCCGTATTGCTCGCCGGCACCCACACTTTTCCGGTCGCGCGATCATACGCGAAGTAGTCCAGGGCTACCGTTCCAGTTGCGCCCGGCAGATTAATTGGCTCGAGCTCGTAAGTGGTATCGGCTGCGCCGACTTGGGATGCAGTCGCTGAAACCAAAGCGATTTGTATCAGTGCGATTACGGCGGACTTCATAAATTTGGAATTACGGTTCCTCGAATCTGGTTACTTCCAGCGTGTTCGACGCATCTCCAGCTGCTTTTTCAGATCATTCAAGGCTAACTGTCGGTCTTGGCGAATTGTTTTCACATAGAAAATCGTTCCAGCGATTCCGAAAGCAGCTGCTCCCAAAAAATTTAGCGCGGGCCCGAGTTTCCATAGATACGCGCCAAGGATTGCGCCGGCGCTAACAATCAAGTCACGGACGAGATAGTACGCACCGATCATTTGGCCGCGTCTCTCCAGTTCAGAATAGCCGATGATCAGTGCCTTGCGCGAAGTATCGCCGAATTCCTTGAGACCGCGAATGCCGAACGCCACAACCAACGCGGAAAAACTCCGCGACATGAGCAGGCAGATTGGAAATAACGTGAACATGACAAAAGTGACGATGACGAAGGGCTCGCGCCGATATCGGTCTGCGTAATACGAGGATGGAATGATGCACAACGTGGCAGCGAGCATTTCAATTGTCGTGAGGACGCCCACCTGCTCGCCGCTCACGCCGATGTAATCCATCGCGAAGATCACCACCCAGGCGTAGGGAATCCGTTCGCAAAAGCGGATCAGAATGTCACTCAAAAGCAGGCGGCGCATCGGCGAACTGAATCCGCGCAAGCTTTGCCAAAGATTCCAACGCTCCGATTTCGGTCCAATTGCCGCGGTGCTTTGTGTCCTCTGTATGGGTTCTTCGCGCAATTGGCGCTGCACAAGAATCGTGACCGCGGAGAGGAAGATGGAGGCGAGAAGGCCGATGCGCACGCCGTTGATGATCCCGAACCGATCGATCAATATTCCGCCGAAGATTGGCGCGATCATGATGGGCAATCGTTTGATGACCATCTGAACGCCCACGCCCATGGAGTGGCGATTTGCTTCGAGTGTGGCGCCCACGAGTGAAAGAGTCGCGGGCAGTGAAAAGCAGCTCCAGGAAAGGAAAAGGAACATTCCCACCATCACTGCCCCCCAATGCGGAATAAGCAGCACAACGCCGTAACCGGCAACCGACAACAAATTGAACAAGAGAAATGCACGCCGATGCCCCCAAATATCAACCAGCTGTCCGCCGGGGTACGCGTAGATCGCGCCTAGCAACGTGCGCAGCGCATCGTAGAAACCGATAACAAGAACAGTCGCCCCGACTGCTTGCAGATATTTCGGCACAAAACGCATCCAAAGTTCTTCGCCTGCGCCGATGACAAAGATTGCGATTAGCAGGATAACCAGATTGCGCTTAAGCCCGAAAAAGTGAGCTAGCCTGCCGAAGCGATTTACCGGCGGCTGACTCGGCGTTTGCATTCTGCGTAAAGCGCGTCGTAAACGACAAATTCGCGTTCGAGGATTTCAAGATCGCTTAATTCGAGCGCGCCGAAGCCACCGGCGATCCAGCGCAAACCCTCTCCAGCTGGATGCGGATTGCAGGGTTGCGAGTCAGCGGCTCGAACGATTTCGCCGAGTAAAACCAGCGCTGGATCGGTGAGCCTATATTTTTTCAGGATCGAATTGAACGAAACATCTTCACCGTGATGCCCTAGCTCGCAGTTCGGCACATCAAACACGATTCCATCGCTGATCTTTGTCCAATTAGTGTCGTGCGGCAGAAATACAAAATCGGCGTGTCGGTCGACGAACTTTTTGATCAGCCAGGGGCAGGCCACCCGGTCTACTTTGATTTTCTCGCGGGTAATCCATTTCATTGCTTCAGGCCGCGAAGTCGAAATCAGTGCCGATCCCATCCGCTAGCGCTCTTTCATAAACGGCGGCCGCGGCCACAGCGTCTTCAATGGCGATGCCGGTGCTGTCGAAAACGATGATTTCATCGTCGGCGACCCGGCCGATTTTCTGGCCCGCAACGATTTCGCATAGCTCCGCGTACACATCTTCTTTCCGCATCAGGCCATGAGCGATCGCATGATGCACGTCACCGATCGCGCACGATTGCTCTAAACTGTCGGCAACAACTTTGGCCGAGGCGATCAACGCCGAGTCGATTTCCTGTTTGTCTTCATTGTCCGCGCCCACCGCGGCGATAAAAGTGCCGGGGCTGACATCTTCTTTGCATACGAAGGATTTATTTGCAGTTGTGCACGTGATACAAACATCGCTCTTCTGAATTGCGCTCGGCAAATCGCGAACAAGTTCGATGTCGATCTTTAACTCGGGCGAAAGTTCGTTTCTGTAATTAATCGCCGCGGGTTCGTCTAAATCGAACGCATAGATTTTCGTCAGCGGCAAAATCAGAAGAACGGCACGAAGCTGCGCTCGACCCTGCTGTCCACATCCACAGATCGTTGCGACAGATGAGTCCTTTCGAGCGAGATATTTTGCTGCGACTGCTGAAGCGGCGGCGGTGCGCTTGATTGTAATGTCGATTGAATCGAGAATCGCGAGCGGGGCACCGTTTTCCGCGTCGAACACGACAATCACGCCTTGAATAGTCGGCAAACCGAAGCGCGCGTTATTGGCTGGGAAGTTGGCGTTGAGTTTAGCAACAAGATAGTTCCTGTTGCCCGGCAGCAGGCCTGCTTTGACATGCAGTCCACCGCCCGTGGCCCTTACTCCAAGGATTCCAGGCGCCGGAACTTTTCCCTCGCCTTGCAGACGGAAGATTTCGTCTACGGCGTCGATGCAATCGCGCAGACTCAATAGGCTCTCGATATCGCTGCGACGCAGTAAACGCGTCCCTTCAGTTTGCATTGTGTACTTCGATTAACTTGGAGATTTCGGTGCCAGCCGTTACCTCGACTGGAGCGTGGCCGCGATGGAAAATCCTCGCTCCCGTTTGGCCTTTTAGTGTGACAGTGCCGTCGTTGCACAACAACCACGCACCTTCGCGAATGCCGACGACAGGTGTGTCATTTTCCTCGAGGAATTGCAGGATTCGTTCTTCCTGCGTTTCTCCCATTTGGGTGGAATTCGGATCAGGATCGAGATAGTGAGGACTGATTTGAAAAGGCACCAGGCCCAGGGAATCGAACGAGCGCGGCTGAACGATTGGCATGTCCTTCGTCGTTTTGATCGTCGGTCCCGCAACATTCGAACCAGCGCTACTGCCGATGTAAGGCGCTCCGCTACTTACTTTGCGGCGAATAACTTCGACGAGATCAAGGTCCTGAAGAGCCTTGAGCAATCGAAAGGTGTTGCCTCCGCCGATAAAAATTGCGTCGGTTTCCTCGACAGCCTTCTGCGCCACCGCGGTTTGGTGTGCGGATTCGAGAGAGTAACCCATGGCACAAAAGCGGTTTCGGGCTGTGGCGGTAT
>JAALOD010000031.1:0-10150 GCA_013372845.1 Candidatus Udaeobacter sp. | reverse complement strand
GCGGATTCGAGAGAGTAACCCATGGCACAAAAGCGGTTTCGGGCTGTGGCGGTATAGGCGTCCCGATCATGTAAAGCGAAGGGAAAAAATAGTACGCGTCGCGCGCTAGCGAGGAAGCTCTTGATCTCGGATTCGACATGATCGAGACAGCCGCCGCCGTAAACAGTCGAGTTGCTGATCAGCAACACTCTATTATGTATCTCCATCTTGTTATAATCACTCAGCAACGGCCGGCGTCATGATCCGCAAGACCGGCGAACCCTTTACATTCTTTAAAGGAAAGTAGGCGTGGTGCGTTTCTGAATCGACGGATATGGAATGGCTGTTTGGGCCGACATTGACGTTTCCGACTTTTTGTAGCTTCCCATTTGAATGTCTGAATACAGATACCGAACCCGACTCGCACGCGACATACAGCAGTTGTAAGCCGCGATCAAAGGCCAGGACGTCCGGCCCGTTTCCAACTGGAAATACATTTTCGACAGAATGGTTTTTCATGTCGAACACAAGGAGCTTGTTATCCCTTCACAGGCAATATATGCCTTCCCGTGTTGATCATCGATATAGAGTCCGTGGGGTGCTCCCGCCGGGTAGCTGGTAGCGGGCTTGAATCTTGTCTGTTTCAGGGTTGATCTCGACGAGCTCATTGCGAGTCTGCACGCAGGCATAGATCAGGTGTGAGGCAGGATCATATTGCGTGTTGCCAACTTCACCGCCCATCTCGATCGTATTCACACGTTCATTTCGTTGTGTGTCGATGACGGTCTCCACTCCGCCAGCTTCATCCGAAATGAACATCTTGTGCGTTTCCGGAGAATACGCCAAACCGTCAGGGAACTTTCCGTCTTTGATCCGTTTAGTGACGACAAGCTTTTCGGTATCCAGAACAGCAATCTCGTGGTTGTGGGTAACGCTCGCGTAAACGCTTTTTAACGCCGGAACCACCAGCACTCCCGTTACCGTCGGAAATCCAACCACATTGGCGAGAACCTTGTTTGTCCTGGTGTCGAACACAACCACGTTTCCATCTCCCATGTGCGACAAATACAGGCGGCCTGTACTTGGATCTAGGCTTTGGTAGTCAAAGCGCGTTGCGCCACCGGGCAGCGGAACATCCGCAACAGTCTTTAGGAAGCTTTGTGCCTTGACCACTCGGGCACCGGCAAAAAGCAAAGCCGCCGCGAGCGTAAGCCGAAGCACGGTTCTGAGATTCGAAAGATTCAATCTGGTAATGGCGAACTCACCCCAAGCAGCCCACCAACCAGAAATCCGCCTTTGACAGCTTGGGCCAACTCTTTGGCTGTGCCTCTGCCCCAATAATGGAAGAACATGATCCGCGGCTCTTCATGGGTCATGTGTTGATGGATAGCGACAATGTTGATCCTTTCCTTGAGGAGCGATTTCAAAACTGGCTGCAATTCATCTTCTGTCACTGCGAAATCTCCGTCGACGATTGCGTTGTCATCGCTGCCAGCGAACGCCGCCCATGTGTTAACGCCCATGTCATTGCCGAGCGTAACGCCATGCATTTTTGCAGGACGACCGAACGTGAATTTTACCATTCCGTCCTTCGCTTCACCCTGCGCTCCAAAAATTTCGTTGAGAGGGGCAGCGCCGATCGAATTCTTTTCGGGCAATGGTCTGGCGCCGAAAGAATCTTTCGGCTGCGGATTGGCTGCGCGAGTTTGTTTGACGGTGTCATAGACTTTTCTGACCGCGCCGGCCAATTTATCAACCGTGCCTTCGCCTTCGATGTGCATGAAATACACTTTTGGCTGATCGAAGAAGAAATGGTTATGCAACGCGGTGACGCTGAGCCCATTGTCAAGCGCGGCTGACATCGCCGCGTTCACTTCGTCTTCGAATAGAACGGTGTCGCCCATTACCATCGCTTCCGTGTGCACGCCTTTCGTAAACGCAGCCCAGGTGCCCAGTCCCATGAATGGCGGCATGGTCCATCCATCGACAACGATCTTCACGTCATTGCGCGGAAAGGTGACTTTATAAACGCCTTCCTTCTCGTTCATTTTACCTTTAAGCCCGGTCAGATTGTCGATCTTCGCGGTATCGAGATCGGCCGCCAACGATGCGCAAGTGAACGCCGCGAATATTAAGCCAATGATAAAAATTTGTTTCATAATTTTGTTGTGAAGCGAGCACATCACCGCCGGCTGCTCGATGGCAAAACTCGCGGCCATATCCATCTCTCCATTAATAGTTCTCGCCTTCATCTTCCTTCTCCTTGCTTTCCTCGTACTCCTTCAGGAACTTGCCCTGTTCGTTCACCTCAATACCCCATTCCTCGCCGTTTCTATTCACGACGGCTTCATAGACGATTTCGCCGTCCTCCATCTTTTTCTCGATCTTCTCGATCGCGTCGGTACCAGCTTTATCTTTGATTGTCGTCTGTACCGCGGCGGGCAAATCGGACAATTGAACGGTCTGTTCGTTTTCTTCCTCAGCGGATAAAAGAGCCGGACAGGCCAGGCTCGTGATCACTGCGATTGATAGTACTGCGATTATCTTTTTCATTTGACAAAGATTCCGGAAGGCCCGGAAAGCGGCCACGAAGCAATAGCAGGGTTTTTAATTCCGGCAGGAGAGGGAGCGCACGGCACCTCCTTCGGGCGAGAGGCGAAATGCGAGGTTAGATGTAAGATGCAGGATGACATGCTATACATATTTCATTTATAGGCAGCTAATTTATGCACGCAACTTCTTGGCTTCTTCTTCTCTACAGTCTTCCGACCCGGCAAAAAACTGAGCGTGTTGCGGTTTGGCGGAGGTTCAAGAAGATCGGCGCCATTCAGATAAAGACCTCGACTTATCTGCTGCCAGATGAACCGGCCCAATATGAGCAGTTTCAATGGCTGGCTCAGCAGATCCGTGATTACGGAGGTGATTCGACTCTCGTCGCGTGCAGAAATCGAGGGCCTGAACAAGGAGAAGGTCGTGGCGATGTTTAATGACGCCCGCGCCAAAAACTATGGCGAGCTAAAGAAATCTCTTGAGAGCTTCATCACGCGCAGAAACAAAATCGACGTCGAATTGGCCGCGGCAGAACTCGAACGGCTCACCCGCCAGTTTCGCGACATTCGCGAGGTTGATTTCTTCGACAGCCCGCGCGGACACGATCTCGAGATGCTGTTGCGACGCGCCGAAGGCCCAAGGCGTTTGCGGCGGCTGGAAATACTGGACGCGAAGCAATACCAGGGCAAAACATGGCTAACGCGCCCACGCCCGGAGATCGACCGAGTTGGATCGGCGTGGTTGATCTCCAAGTTTATTGATCGAAAGCCGAAGTTTGTATTTGCGCTCACTGCAGAGGCTGTTCCGGACGCGATCCCGTTTGACATGCTGGACGCTGAGTTCTCGCACCACGGCAACTACTGCACTTTCGAGACGCTCATCAGGCGTTTTGCGATTTCCGACAAATCGCTCGCAAAGATCGGCGAGATGATTCACGACGCCGATTTGGACGACGCCAGATTTCAGCGGGTGGAAGCGGTCGGGATCGATCGTGTTCTGAAAGGTTGGGCAAAGGAAGGATTGCCAGACAAGGAAATCTTGCGACGGGGCTTCGAGTGTTTCGATGCACTGTACGCATTTTTGCAGCGGCGTTAAGGCTGTTTTGGTGATGATAACAACGGACCAGGACCCGACGGATTCGCTGCCAGATGGTCGGATGCCTTCGTGGCGCGAGGTGTTTCTTTATTTTCTCTTTCTCGGTTTCGTCAACATCGGCGGACCAGTTGCGCAGATCACGATGATGTTCAATCACATGGTAGAAAAGCGTCAGTGGCTATCGAAGGATCGATTCGTCAAGATCATGGCTTTCTGTCACATGCTTCCCGGGCCGGAAGCCTTGCAGTTGGCGATCTACGTCGGTTATCTGAAACGCAAGCTTTGGGGCGGCATTCTGGCTGGTCTCACGTTCATTTTACCGGGCGCGATCGCGATGATCATTCTGAGCTGGCTTTACGTTAAGTATGGCCAGTTGCCACAGGTTAACAACGCGCTCTACGTTCTCAAGCCCGCCGTCCTAGGCATCATAGCCGCCGGCATTATCAAACTTGGTCGCGCTGCAATCAGGAATTTTCTTCTGGCAGCTTTGCTCGTCGGTGCATTCGTAGGAATGCGTTTCGCCGGAATCAATTTCCTGTTGATCCTCTTGATAGCCGGCCTTTTGAATCTACTAATCGAGCAAGGCTGGCCGCTGCTGAAGAAAACTGCACCGACATTGCCAGCGGCAATTGGCGGACTTGGCCTTCTGCTTCCGTTTGGCGATTCGCGCTTGTTCCAGATCGCCTGGTTGTTTTTCAAAACAGGGCTGTTGAGCTTTGGGGGCGCCTATGCGTCGCTTGTTTTCGTGGACCGCGGAGCAGTTGCGCAATATCACTGGCTGTCCCATGGGCAATTGCTCGATGGGGTGGCGCTTAGTGTGGCGACGCCCGGGCCATTCATGTTGTTCACTACATTCGTGGGTTACCTCGCCGGCGGAGTTACTGGAGCCGTTTTAGCTACGTTCTTTGTGTTTTTGCCTTCGTTCTTCTTCGTAATGGTCGGCGTTCATTACATCGAAAGAGTGCGGGACAATCATATGATTCAGGCATTCCTCGCCGGGGTGAGTGCAGCAGTTGTCGGTGTGATTGCAGTTGTATCGCTTGACTTGATTCCTGAGGCGCTTATCGACTGGCCCACGGTCGGTATCGCGGTGGTTTGCTTTCTTCTGATCGCTTTTCTGAAGCGCGATGTGGCCTTGGTAGCTATTGGAGCGATGCTGAGCGGAGTAATTTACTCAAGCATTCGCGCGTTCGCATAAGCTGTAGCGGGATCGATGATCCCGGCACATTGACTGGCGCTTTGAGCGCTTTGCTTATGCAGCGATATCGGATTGCTGAGACGATGGCCCGAGGCTCGACATGACACAGCGTCTTTGGCGCTAAAGAAGGCGGCGAAGACGATGTTAAACACAATCCGTCTTCGCCGCGCTTCACCCACTATCGCGTTGAAGACAACGCGATCCACCACTGATCAATATTTCTCGCCTTTTTCCTTGTGCTCTTTGGCTTCGTTGTGTTGCTCAGCACTTCCGTTGGCATCCATCGACGCCAATCTGCTTGCCGTTCTTTCTCATAACGGCTTCAAAGTTGGCGCCCTCTTTTTCCCAGCGCACAATTGTTCCGCCTTTTGCTTCGGCCTGCGCAGCTTGCTGCACCGCGGCAGGGACCTCAGAACTGTTGATGGTTTGTTCTTCGTGCTCTTCTTCCTTCGCTTGTGCAGTCACGCCGAATGCCAAGCCGGCGCTGACCGCTGCTACTGTGACTAGATGCTTCGTTTTCATGTCTGTTAAGTTTTGACTTCTGGTTTTCAGTATTGTTCGAAACTGAGTGCTCATTGGCGTGCAAACAGACTTCAGAAAAAAATCGAAGTCTCAGTCGATTAAACGGCGGATGTCAGGCAGAACCCGACAAGCGACCGCACTCCGTTCCGTAATCTTCAATCAACTTTACGATCTTGGATTGAAATGCATTCTGCGCGGCGTAAACAGCGCCGATCGCTTCAGCGAACGGCTTTTGCTTAAGTTCCTCCTCGATCGTCAGGCTGAGTTCCGCGAGCTTTTCGATATTCGCTCGTGAATGAAACTCCAGTTCTTTAAGTTTGGAGAGGACTACAAGCGATTTCTCCAGCTGCGTTGGTTCTACTGGTTGAGTTGGCTTTGCAGCTTCGGCCTTTGGAGCAGTGCTCTCAGCGGCAAGTGCAGCTTTCTTTTCGGTTTGGACGTTCTTGGCACGCTGCGACGGGACAGAGCCAGCCTTTGAAGCATGCTTGTCCTTATGATGCTTCTCTTGGCTGACCTTTTTTGCGTGAGCGACGTTTCGTGGATCTCCCATCAACTTATTGACGGCTCTCGGTGGCTCGCCGGTCGCATGTTGAAACGCGATTGCTGATGTCTCCAAAGACAAACGGTCCCCTCACGGAGTGTGCGCAATCTGCGCACAAGCGACTCCGTCGCCATTGAATGCGCATCGATCTCGCCGTCCGGACGAGCCTGCTCACCTGCTCGTAAGGGCTGCTCGGTCCGCTTCGCAGCGATTAGTATTTCTCGGTTTTTTCCTTCTTCTCGGCCTTCTCAGGGTGAGTGCCGAGGAATTTGCCATTGGCGTCGACCCGGATTGCCGTTTCTTTTCCGTTCCGGTCCACGACCGCGTCGTCATTCTTCCTGGCCTCCTTTGCGACGCGATATCAGGTCGGTTCGAAGATGAACAATGATTGCCGTAGAAAAGTGACGCAAACCAAATCAACGATTGGCTGACTGCAAATCCACTGTTCATGTGTTGCTTCAACATTCGAGATGAAATAATTTGGCTCAGAGGCGCGCCACGACTTGCTAAGTGTTTCCGAAAATGTCACGCATTGCTGCGCTCGCAGCGTGGTAACCGCACATCCCGTGAACGCCCCCGCCAGGCGGAGTTGAAGCTGAACACAAATAAACTCCGCGAAGCGGAGTGCGGTAAGGTGTCGGACTCAGAATCGGCCGCGCAAGTAACTGCATTAGATTTGCCGCACCGCCGTTGATATCGCCGCCGGCTAGGTTGCGGTTCGATTCTTCAAGGTCCCCTGCACTCATTTTGTGACGTGCGAGAATGCAATCGCGAAAGCCGGGAGCAAGTTTCTCGATTTGAGATTCAGTGCGGTCCGTCATGTCGATCTTGCAATTAAGCGGAACGTGACAGTATGCCCAGAGCGTGTGTTGTCCCCGCGGCGCACGGGTTTCGTCAAAAAGACTCTGCTGCGCTGCGAGCGTGAACGGGCGCTCGGGAATTTTTCCGCGCGCAACGTCGCGTTCTGCCACTGCGATTTGATCAATACCGCCGCCCAGATGGATTGTGCCGGCGAGGCGACAAGCCTCAGCTTTCCATGGAACTGGTTCACTCAGCGCGTAATCGATTTTAAAAATCCCGGGCCCATGTCGAAATGATTCCAGACGGCGCCGGTATGCGGAGGGCAGGCGACCGCCGGCGATGCGCAAAAATTCCCACACCGAAACGTCCAGAAGGATCGTGCGCGATTTCGGCAGGTCGTTCAGATTTTCAACCTGCTGATTGATCTCGATCTTCCCGCCAAGTTCTCCGAGATGGCCGACGAGCGCGTTTGCGATTTGTTGCGAGCCCCCACGTGGCATGGGCCAGCCCACGGTGTGACCCGCGAGCCCAAGCACCAGGGCAAACGCCGAGGAGGCCGCAGCCTCCAAGGGAAGAAATGAGTGCGCGGCGATTCCGCCAAAAAGTGCGCGCGCCGGTTCGTGCTTGAACAGAAACTTCGACAGGGCGATTGCCGGACACATGGCGGGAATTCCGAAACGCGCCAGCGCCAATGGATGCCGAGGCAAATGCAGCATCGGTTGCAGGAACTCATTGGCCAATTTTTCCCAATTGTGTGCAAGCGGCTGCATTAGGCGCCGATAGGCGCGTGAATCGCTGCGGAGTTGTTCTGCCGTAACATCAATGTCCTGATGCAGGCAGGCCACGGAACCGTCATCAAGCGGATGTCCCAATGGGATTTCAGGTTGTATCCATGTGAGGCCAAAACGCTCGAGGGAAAGAGTCTTGAAAAATGGAGAACCTGCCGCGAGGGGATGGACTGCCGAACAAACGTCGTGCACAAATCCCGGCAGTGTTAGTTCCGCCGAGCGTGTGCCGCCGCCGATCGTCGCGTTCGCTTCGCAAACAAGAACAGAACATCCCGCGCGTGCCAGCGTAATCGCGGCCGCAAGACCATTCGGTCCTGAGCCAACTATGACCGCGTCATATTCAATCGGCATGTTGAGAAGATTGGGCCGATTGTGCGCTCGACTTCCGATTGTCTTTCGTTGCGGAACATCGTGGCATGAAGTGCGTTGGCATCTTGTTGCTTCAGTTACTCATCACTGCGACCGGATTTTGGTATGTCTTTCACAATCCACAAAAGCCAGCGCAAATCGCAGAGGCACTGCGATATGCCAGTATGAGCTGGGTGCTACTTGGCTGGGCTTGTTACAGTGTGGTTGAAGTCCTTGCCACGGTGCGCTGGCAGATTCTTTTAGCGACGCCGTTTGCGCGTTTGCGCAGCTTTCTTCGCCGCCGCCGAGCGTGATCGCGCAGAGCGTCGAGCCGCTGCACGCTTCGCGTGTCGCGAGAGCACTTTCTTCGACGCCGACCGACGGCTCTCACGTTTCAGCGCGCGTTTCGTTGCACGGGAACGTTTCCGGGAAGGCTTTCTCCGGCGACCGGAGCGACCCTTCGCCAGGTCACGTTTCGCCTGGCGTTTCGTTCGCGCTTTGCCCCGTTTCGGTGGAGGCAACTTTACTCCCGCCCGCCGTGCCTTGGACAAGCCGATGGCGATCGCTTGCTCAGGCGATCGAGCGCCATGTTCGCCCTCTCGGATGTGTTCCATTTCCTCACGCACAAACTCGCCTGCCTGGGTCGAAGGAGATTTCCCTTCGCGTTCGTCGTCACACGCCCTTTCCATTGCTTGTTCTTCCGGCATACCAAAATTGTTTCGCCCCTAGTTATGTGCTTGGACGTAATGAAAAATGCATAGGGTCCCCACATTTATCCCAAAGCCCTTGGGCACGACGAGCTAACGACTACTGAGGCGAAATTGATCTTGGCGCACGGCTAAAGTGCACATGGGCAGCGAACAATATTCGTTCGCGTGAAAGAATTGGCTTCATACTTAAATGATCATCTTGCCGGCTCCGTCGGCGCGCTGGAACTGCTTGGGCACTGGGCGAAGCTTCACGAGGGAAAGCCTCTTGGCTACTTCTTCATGGATATCGAAGCCGAAATCCGAGCAGATCAGGAAAAGTTACGCGAGGCGATGCGCTCTATTCGCATTGAAGAAAGCAACGTCCGCAAGGCAGGAGCATGGTTCGCGGAAAAAGCTGGGCGCGCGCGATTCATGATCGCAGGAGGTGAGCCGGGGAGCCTCGGATTAGTGCTGACGTTCGAAGGGTTAATCATGGGAATTACTGGAAAGAAACTGATGTGGCGCGCACTAGCCGCTGCCAATCTGGCGCAGCTAGACGGCTATGACTTCGGTGAGCTACAGCGTCGCGCCGAACAACAAATTGAGCGAATCGACGCCGAACGAATGCGGGCCATTCTCGAAGCGTTTGCAGGCACGCATAGCTTGCACTGACGGTCTTCTAATGCGGGCGCCTGGGACAAAGACCGGTAACGGGAAGGAAACGCAAGCTAGTGTCGCTGTTGAATCTGCAGAGGCGGCAGAGGAGGCCGGTCTGCGCTACATCAGCGATGATCGTCCTGGCTACACTCGTAAAGCCAACGGTGAGCACTTTGAGTATTTAGACACAGAAGGCAAAAGAATCCGCGACGAGCAGCGGCTTCTCCGAATCAAACGCTTGGCCATTCCACCTGCGTGGAAGAATGTTTGGATTTCCCCGTCGTCGAATGGCCACATTCAGGCGACGGGTCGCGACGCACGCCGGCGGAAGCAGTACCGTTACCATGAGCGTTGGCGCGAGGTTCGTGACGAAAATAAATTCAGCCGTCTCGCAGATTTTGCCAAAGCGCTTCCCCAGATTCGAAAGCGAGTCGGTCGCGACATCAAATTGCCTGGCCTGCCGCGCGAAAAAGTGCTCGCAACTGTTGTGAGACTGCTGGAGCGAACCTTCATTCGTATCGGCAACGACGAATATGCGCGCCAGAACAAATCATTTGGCTTAACTACAATCAAAGATCGGCACGTGACGGTAAGGGGCGCGCATTTGCGTTTTCGCTTTCGTGGCAAGAGCGGACGGCAACATGAAGTAGATATGAGAGATGGCCAGGTCGCGAAGATCGTTTCGAAGCTGCAGGACCTCCGTGGTCAGGAGCTATTCCAATACATCGACGAAAATGGGGAGGTACGAGACGTAAGATCTCAGGACGTGAACGATTATTTGCGTGAAATCACGAACGAAGATTTTTCTGCGAAAGATTTCCGAACGTGGGCGGGTACGCTACTCTCGGCACTGGCACTTAACGTACAAGGAGGATTCGAAACCAAGGGGCAGGCAAAGGCGAACATAAAAACTGCGATTTGCGCAGTGGCGGAGCTTCTTGGTAACACCCCGGCAATTTGTCGCAGATGTTATGTCCATCCC
>JAALOD010000030.1 GCA_013372845.1 Candidatus Udaeobacter sp. | reverse complement strand
GGGCTGGGCGCAGTGCTTTACCAACTGATCACTGGGCATCCACCTTTTGCTGGCGGAACAACCTTTGAAACAGTCCGGCTGGTTTTGGACACCGAGCCGCGACAGCCGCGCCTCTTAAATCCAAAGGTAGATCGCGACCTTGCAACGATCTGTCTGAAGTGCCTCGATAAAGGTCCGCAGCGTCGTTACTCTTCGGCCCTCGCGCTCGCCGAAGATCTTGAACGCTGGCTAAAGCACGAGCCGATCCGCGCCCGGCGCACGGGAATCTTCACCCGAGGAGGGAAATGGGTGCGGCGGAATCCAACTATTACGGTGTTGGTGGTCGCCCTCGCTGCGGCGGTAGGCGCAATGATCTGGAAGACCGAATTTGTCCACCATCCGCCCACAACCGGAATCGCCGTGCTTCCATTTGAAAATTTAAGCGACAAAGAGAACACCTATTTCGCCGACGGCATTCAGAATGAAATCTTGACCAAACTCGCTGGCATCGGCGACCTGAAGGTGATCTCGCGTTCTTCCACAGCCAAATACAAAAGCAAGCCAGAAGACTTGAAGAGAGTGGCTCATGAGCTTGGCGTGGTCACCATTCTCGAAGGCAGCGTGCAAAAGGCTGGAGATAAAGTGCGGGTAAACGTCCAGCTGCTCGACGCGCGCGTCGACACGCATCTATGGGCAAAAAGTTACGATCGTGACTTAAAGGATGTTTTCACCGTTGAAAGCGAGGTCGCGCAGGAGATCGCCGATACATTACGTGCCAAGCTTTCTCCGAGCCAGTCCGATGCTCTGGCCACAGCTCCCACGCGTGATACAGAAGCTTACGATCTGTTCCTAAAGGGCGAATACCAGGAACACAAGGCTGAAAGTGTACTAAACGCCGAACTCTTTGATCGCGCCCAAACCTTCTATCGGCAAGCCTTGGCCCGGGATCCGAATTTCGCGCTTGCGTGCCCACTGGCCTTCAGTCGGTTAAATCAACATTGGTTTATCGCTCCTCTGGCTCCGGCCCAATTAGCAGAGGTAAAGGCTGACATCGAACGCGCGTTGGCAATCGCTCCGGCATTGTCAGACGGACATCTGGCGCTCGGTCTATTTTATTACTGGGAGATCGTGACTACGATGCTGCATTGAAAGAGCTCGACCGGGCTATAGAGCTTCAGCCGAGTAGCTCCGTTAGTCGGGTCGTCCGGGCATCCATCTACCGCCGCCGTGGGGAATGGAAACGGACGCTTGTTGAATTTCAACGCGCGGCAGAACTCAATCCGCGTGACCCTCTGATTCCCGAAGAAATTGGTGGCGCTTGTGTTTCACTTCGTCGCTGGAGTGACGCTGAACAATCCCTGAAACGCGCTCTGGCCATCGACCCGCATTTTGAAGATGCTGCTCAGTTTCTCGCCATCACATATTTGAACAGCACCGGAGATATTCCGCGCGCTCGAAAAGTGTACGAGAAATTACAGGAAGAACGCGCCATCAATGTCAATAGCGGTACTGGCAATATTGCTGATCTGATCGGCCAAGGAGTATATCTGGACGTAATCGAGAGACATTTCGCTGATGCTCTTAAAGCTTGGGACCTTCCGTTGGCCAACACTCCTGAAGCGCGTTTGCGCCAACTGGAGGCGCGAGTTGGGATTCAAGTACTTGCCGCCGAAGGTGCGGTAGCAAGACCGGAGTGCGAGCAAACGCGTGCTTTACTCGAAGCCCGATTAGCTGAACGGCCGGAAGATCGGAGTTCCTTGATAGCGTTGGCTTGGGCCTACGTTTGCCTCGGACCTGTGATGCCTTCGCGTTGCGCGACAAGCCGTAGATTCGCTGCCAATTGAAAAGATGCGGTTTCGGATCGGAGTTACTGCGCGGCGGAAATCGAAGCGCGCCGGCAGGCCGAAAACAGTAAAAATACTTCGCAGCTGCTCACAGTCTCAGCCGGAGTCATTTCCGTGCGCGTTTGAGATCGGCCGTCTGGGTCGATCCGCGACAATTCAGGGTTTCAAAAACTTCTTTCCAACGAGAAGCGACCGTTACAATGAGCTGCCGTGACGCTGCGCGATATTTTGCTGAGCTAGAGCAGCAGCAAGGTTTGATTTCTGACGAGACCTCACGCGCGACCGAGCGCTCGATCAGCTCGAAATTTTCGCGGCGATTCCGGCTGGCCGACCTACGGCGATCTCGCTTTAATCCATGCTGGGATTCTTTGCGCGGTGATAAGCGCTTCGACAAGATCGTTGCCGCAGCCAAGGCTGCTAGCAGATAGCCTGCCGCGCCGTAGCCTTGCGAAGGCAGGTTCGTCGCCTCAGAAAAGTAGATCGTTCTGATCTATTCGCGTCTTTCGCGTTATTCGCGGGCTGACTTCCGCGGGTTTTCAAAAGATTCCCGAATTTTCCGTGTAACCTCGGGCCGAATTTCCGGCTGTCATCTCAGCTCTAACCACACAAAACATGCCAACAACAATCCAGTCTCAACAACGAAAGGAAGAGACCATGAATCCACTGACTCAGTTGAAAAAATACTAATTTTACCACTTCTCATCGCATTGACGCTCTCGTCATGCGCGCGCGCCCGCGGCAGCAAACAATGGTCACGAACTGGAACAGATCGCGACGAACACCTCGTCGCATTCCCTGCGGCGGCGGGCGGAGCCGCGTCCGCTCTTCAGGTAAACATGGCGATGCCCCAAGGCGCCGTCTGCGACGCGGTCAACGCGATCGAGCAGGCATCGGGCATATCTCCTTACGACACAGTTCAACCCGACGGCCTCGAAGGAAGCGCAGTCGCGACCGCGGAGTAAGGTCCTCTCAAACATCGTCCAGACGGTGCCCCCATCCATCCCATTTCCAAATGGACGGCCTTGCAGGAGTCGCCTTGAACGCGGCATGCGACGCCTCGCTCAATGCGATACCGGACGGCGAGGCCAAAACTGAGGGAATCGCCGCGGGAACGCCGCGGTGACGCGATGATCACCGCTCGTCAGAACGATGGACGCTTCGGGCCGTCACCTTGGGTGCCAAACTATGAACCGGGACATTGGCGGCCGCTGTTGAACCTGATGCAGCACTGCAGCTCGACCCGACCGCGTGGGTGGCGAACGTGCGGCCGTTCCTGATTCAGAGTCCCTCGCAGTTCCGCACCGACGGTCGAACGCGCTCACCAGTGACGCATGCGCGGAGGACTTCAACGAGGTGAAGGCGCTCGGCCGAATCGATAGCGCGACCAGGACCGCCGAGCAGACGCACATCGCGCTCTTCTGGGGGCAAAACGCAGGCGGTCGGCACTTCTGTGGAACCGCGTCGCCCGGAACCTAGTCGCCGACCCGACCTACAGCGTCGACATCGGTGACAGCGCCCTTCTCTTCGCGATGCTGAACCTGAGCGCCGCTGACGCGGTGATCAACTGCTGGAACGGCAAATGTACTGGGACTTCTGGCGACCCTGGGCGGCGATCCAACGGGCGGACGAGGACGGCAACCCGGATGCCGGCCCGACCCGTCGTGGACGGCGCTCTACGGCGCCGTATCCCGATCATCCGTCAGGGCACCTCTCTCTCGACGGCGCGGTTCTGGAAGTGCTGCAGATGTTCTTCGGCCGACAGATCCGTTCGACGTGACGAGCAGCCGTTTCCCGCGACCCGCGCCACTACGACCGTTTCTCGCACGCGCTCAAGAGATCATCGGCGCGCGCATCTGGGCAGCCTGCACTACCGCACTGCCGACGTGCAGGCCCAGATCCTCGGCAGGAAGGTGGTCACACATGTCGAAGCACTACTTCCAACCGGTCAATGACGCTGAGCGACGTAGGGCCGCAATTCGCGGCACCACGTCATAGATCCCTCCTTCGAGTGGCACGCAAGAGGCCAAGCGCGCGTGTCTCTTCTCAGAAAATAAAGCTGTCCGACGTTGGCGTGCTCATCTGGATTTTGCGCCACTGCTGGCGGAACAGTTTTCGAGTCATATCCTGCGACCCGCGCAGCCGACCTGGATGTGATCACTCTATGCTCCCGCTCGCGTCCGCGGTTTCGGCCAGCGCTTTCGCCAGCTTCATTTCGTTGATCTTTCGATGAAGGTGCGGCGGCTGATTGAGATTTTTGGCTGCGCGGTCGTTGCCGTTGGTGGCTGCAAGCGCCTGGGCGTCAATTTTTCCGTCTCATGTAGATCAGGGGACTCGTTTTTCGCCAAAAGCTGGCTGAACTCCGCCGGCAACTTTGCCCTTGCTGCCTGCGCACAGCCATCGGCAAATCGCGCAAGGTGATCTTTGGGCCGGTGGCCATCACAGCGCCGTGTTCGATCGCAGTGCGCAGCTCGCGAACGTTGCCCGGCCAGTCATAAGTCAGCGCGCGTCCATCGCATCGGGTGTGAGATCGACAAGAGGCTTGTCGTTTGCCTTGCAGAAGTGGCGCAGAATCCGCGTACCAGAATCGGGATATCTTCCTTTCGTTCGCGCAACGGCGGCGCTGGTGATGCATGCACGTGGAGGCGGAAATAAAGATCGTCGCGGAATTTTCCTTCGCGCACCAACTGTTCGAGATTTTTGTTCGTGCAGCGATTATCCGCATCTGCGTGCAAGGTTTGATTGCCGCCAACTCGCTCAAATGCACGGTCCTCGCCCATTACCCGCAGTGTTTCACCTGAGTGCTCGGATCGATCTCAGCCACTTCGTCAGGAAAATCGTGCCCCCGTTGGCCTGCTCGAACCGGCCGATGCGCCGTTCATGCGCCGGTGACGCGCCTTTCTCGTGACCGAATAACTCGCTCTCCAGAAGTTGCGGAGAAAGCGCCGCGCAATGCACCGCCACAAATTTCGCTTTTTGCGGCGCTAAATATGAATGGCGTGTGCAGCCAGTTCCGCTGTCCGCTTTCACCTTCAATTAGGACATTGGCTGATGAGGGCGCAACTTGCCGAATCGTGTCGAGCACTTCATGCAATGCTGCCGAGTCTCCCCAGATGTTCTCGAGGCCGTAACGTTCATCCACTTGTTCCCGAAGGGCGCGATTTTCCTGCTCGAGCTTCCGGCCTTGCACCGCTCGCACGATCAGCAATTCAACCTTGTCGAGGTTGAGCGGCTTCGTGACAAAATCGTAGGCGCCGCGTTTCATCGCTTCCACTGCGACATCGACCGACCCGTAGGCCGTCATCATGATACAGACAGGGGGACGCGGCATTTTCAACGCGCGATCGATCAAGGTCATTCCATCTTCGCTGCCGAGACGCAGGTCGGTGAGAAGCACATCGATCTGCTCGCGATCCAGCACGTTGATCGCGCCTGCAATATCCGGAGCCACATACACATCGTAATCGTTCTCAAGCAGACTTCGCAGCCCGTCACGAGTGTGCTTCTCGTCATCAACAATAAGGACGGTGGGCTGTAGGTTCATTGGCGATCTAGATCCTAGCTGCTAGATTTTTATACAGTATCAAGAATCTAGCATCCAGTATCTGTGGCGCTTGTGATAGAAGAGTGTATTCTCGCCGATGCACCAGCGAATTTTCCACGGTGTGATGTCCATTTTTCTCGCTGGTTGCCCAATCGCTTTCGCTGCTCAAGAGTCCATTAGCACGGACGATTACTGGAAACTGTCCGCTCGAGAAAAAGACGTTGCGATCTACAGCCGCCTGCGTCCGGGTTCGCCGCTCAAGGAGTTCAAAGCTGTCGGCCCGATTGACGCGCCCACCCATGCCGTCTGCGCAGTGATCGACGATTTCCAGAACTATCCAAAGTTCATGCCGTACACGACCGAGTGCCGACTAATCAGACGAGACGGCGATTCGATCGTTGGATATCAACGGCTCTCGCCAAAAGTTTGTGCGGACCGCGATTACACATTGCGCGTCTGGAAGAAATCATGGCCCACCGCTGATGGTTTAGTTTACACAAGTCATTGGTCCCCTGCGAATGAACTCGGGCCGCCTGAAAAGAAAGGCGTCGTGCGCGTAAAAATTTGCGAGGGCAAATGGCTGCTCGAGCCCGATGGCGCAATCAAAACTCGCGCCACGTATTTCATCTACACCGACACCGGTGGTTTTATCCCGTCTTTCATTGCCAATCGTATTAGCATGACGGGAATCACGAAGCTCTTCACCGCTGTCCGCACGCAGGTTAAGGATCCAAAATATACTGTTGCGACGCCTGGCGGTGCAGTGCCGACAGCGGGGGCAACGACCAATGGGAAAAATGAGCAAGCGCGAATCACGACTGACGAAAAAAGCAAGAAACCCGAATGACGAATGACTCGAAGACGAGCATGATTCGCGATTCGAGAATCGTGACCCGATGTTACGGTGTAACGATTTAACGACTTAACGAATCACTTCGGTGATTCGCTTTTTGCCATTTCTGTTAAGTTTCGCGCGATGAAAACCAATCGTTTCCTGTTTGTAATTTGCAGTATTAGCGCGCTGGCGTTGTTCGGTCTGCCCGCTGCCGAACCTTTAGCAGAAACGCCGAAGAAACCTGTTTCAACCAGGTATCAGGGAGTGACTGTGGAGGATCCGTATCAATGGCTCGAAAAAGACGGCGAGCCGGACGTGAAAGCGTGGTCGGACGCACAGAATCAGCGGACCCGGCAATATCTCGATCAGTTGCCGGATCGGGCGGCGATCGAAAAGCAATTAACAGAGTGGTACGCAAAAACTTCGCCCAGTTATTCTTCGCTTGTTTCGCGACCCGGACTGTTGTTCGTGATGAAATTCCAGCCACCAAAGCAACAGCCGTTACTGGTCACGCTTACGTCGGTTGACGACCTCAAATCCGAGAGAGTCGTACTTGATCCAAACGTGCTGGACGCCAAAGGCACGACCGCGATCGATTGGTTTGTTCCGTCATTGGATGGCAAATATGTCGCGGTGTCGCTTTCCAAAGGTGGCAGTGAAGACGGCACCCTTCACTTTTACGAGACCGCCAATGGCAAAGTGCTGCCGGACACGATCGCCCACGTCCAGTATCCGACAGCGGGCGGCAGTGCAGCATGGAACGCCGACGGCACCGGGATCTATTACACACGGTTTCCCAGAAAAGGTGAGCGGCCCGAAGCCGACCTGAACTTTTATCAGCAGGTCTATTTTCACAAGCTCGGCACGCCCGACACCGAGGATACGTACTCCATCGGAAAAGACTTTCCGCGAATTGCAGAGATCGTTTTGGAAGGTTCGCGCGACGGCCGATACATTCTCGCCTCCGTCGCGAATGGCGATGGCGGCGATTTTGCGCATTACCTGCTCGGGCCAGAAGGATCCGCCCCAGGCGGATGGAAGCAGATCACAAAATTCAGCGACCAAATCAAGGCCGCCCGCCTTGGACGCGATGACGCACTGTATCTTCTTTCGCACAACGCCGCGCCACGCGGAAAAGTTCTCCGTCTGCCGCTCGAGACGCCGGAATTGAGCAACGCCGTTGAGATCGTTCCAACTGGCGAGCCGGTTATCCAACAAATCGTGCCCACAGCCGGCGCCTTGTTCGTTGGCGATTTGCTTGGTGGTCCATCTCAAATTCGCCGCTTCGGTCTGGACGGCAAAGCCGAAACAATCATTCCGATTCCAAAAATATCTGCTGTGCAGGAAATGGTCCCCCTCGAGGACGGTTCTCTTCTGTTTCGCGACCAGAGTTATACCGAACCGGCAGCCTGGTTCCATTGTCCGAAGGAAAAAACCGAGCCTGTAAAAACGGCGCTGCGGAACACGTCGCCCGTCTCATTTGCCGATATCGAAGTGACACGCGAAATCGCAACCTCAAAGGACGGCACGAAAATTCCGCTCAATATCATTTTTCGTAGAGGAATGAAACGGGACGGGCAGAACCCAACACTGCTTTACGGTTATGGCGGCTACGGAATCAGCATGTCCCCGAATTTTGAATTTACGCGCCGGCTTTGGTTTGATCACGGCGGCGTATATGTGGTGGCGAATATTCGAGGCGGCGGCGAGTTCGGCGAAGACTGGCACAAGGCCGGCAATCTCACGAAAAAGCAAAACGTGTTCGATGATTTCGCTGCTGCGGCGGAATATTTGATCAAAGAAAAGTACACGCGCCCGGAAAAACTTGCGATCCAGGGAGGAAGCAATGGCGGCCTCCTGATGGGCGCAATCATTACCCAGCACCCCGATTTGATGAAGGCTGTCGTGTCTCAGGTAGGAATTTACGACATGCTGCGCGTGGAGCTCGCGCCAAACGGCGCGTTCAATGTGACTGAATTTGGCACTGTAAAAGACCCAGAACAATTCAAGGCGCTTTATGCGTATTCGCCATACCATCACGTTGTGGATGGGACGAAATATCCTTCCATCCTGATGATGACCGGCGCGAACGACGGGCGAGTTGCGCCATATCATTCGCGCAAAATGATCGCTCGCCTGGATGAAGCGAACAAATCGCAGAATCCAATTCTATTGCGGACGAGCTCCAGCGCCGGTCACGGCATTGGCACCGCCCTGAACGAGCGCATCAAACAATTGGCCGACATTTACGCATTTCTGTTTGCGCAACTGGGAATGACAAAAGAAATGACGAAGCACTAATGACGAATGATGAAGGAATGACGAAGCAAGAATGAGAAAGAGATACGCTTCGGGCTTCGTGATTCGTCATTGATTCGGATTTCGTCATTCAACATTCGTCACTAAGTCCGTTCTCGCCTTGCGAAGGAAAGTAATCATCTGCCTTGCAGCGATTGCGATTTTTGTCGTCATCGTTGCTGCGACCGGGACGATCGTTTTCTTCAGTCCATTGGTCACTCATTACATTGAAGGTGATGCATTTCGCGCAGCGATGGAAAATGAGACGGCGAAAGGCTTGCATTTCCCTCAGTGCCGTTACTCTCCAATCCGACGCACCAGCGCGTTCACCGCGCAAACCGAAAATTTTGAGGCGCAGAATGGAGAGAAAGCGATGAAGTCACTCGACGCTCGCGGCATCACGGCAACCTTTGATCCGTTGGGCGTCTTCATTCGGCAGTGGAGGTTCACCGACGTGCACGTGCAATCTGGCGAAGTCGAGATCCAGGTTTACAAAGCAAACCCTGAAGCAGTCGCACCCAAGCCCTGGTTCGCATTTTTTTTGCCAAACAGGGTGTATTTGGAGAGGATTGAAACGCCGCAGGCCAACATAACCTGGCGATTTCGCGGCGATCGGGCCGGATTTTTCGGCACGCAACTGCTGATTACGCCTCACGGTCCCGATTTCGAATACTTTGCCACGGGCGGAAAACTGAAGATGGCTTTGCTTCCCGATCTCGATCTTCGCCGCGCGCATCTTCTCATCACCAAGACGCTCCTGACGATTTACGGTATCGACCTGGCATCAGATTCGGGCAGCGCCGAAAGCATTCACGCTCAGGCGAACGCGGGCATCGGCCAGGATAAGAGCATCGATTTAAGAGCGAACTTCAATCAGGTCCCAATTCGCTCGTGGCTACGTGCTGAATGGAAAGAGCATTTGGCCGGCAGCGCATTCGGCGTTCTTCATTGGGCCGGAAAAGATGTGAAGTTGGAAAACTCCGCTGGCGAAGGTTCGTTGGCGGTCAATAACGGACGGATCGACAATCTTCCGGTTCTGGAAAAGCTCGCTGAGCTCTCGCAGAAAAAATCATTCGAACATTTGGCGCTGACTGATTGTTCGCTCAGCTTTGGATGGAAATATCCGAAGATTGACATCGAGAATATTGCTATCGAGGAACGAGGAAAATTCCGGATCGAGGGAGAAATGTCGATCGAACAGCGTCGGTTGCGTGGCACGATCAGACTTGGGCTTAAGCGCGAATATCTCGATTGGCTTCCCAATCCTGAAGAAGTCTTTAGTCGCAAGCAGGGCGGCTACCTGTGGACCAATGTGCGCCTGTCCGGAACAATCGATGAACCCGGGCAAGACCTGAGTCCGCGCATTATCGAACTTTTCAAACAATCGCCCGGAGCTTACCTCCGACTCCTTTTTCGTCAGTTTGAAGGGTGGTTGAAAAAAGGGTTTGGCGGTGATTAACAGCGTCTTGCGCACATTCATGGAATAACGGCTTCTTGAAGTGGCATTTTGCTTTCTCCCGCTTCCAACATTCGAATGCGCTTCTCGACGTACGGTAATCGAATCGTAAGCGTGAGCCCTTTGCCCTGGCTGCTCTCGATGGAAAGTTCCCCGCCGTGTTCGCGCACAATGCGACGAACTATTAACAATCCCAGACCAGTACCGGACGGTTTGGTGGTGAAATAGGGCTCGAATACGTGGCTCAAGTTTTCTGGCGACATGCCACCGCCGGTATCAACGAAACTGACCAGTACGTATGCGTCGTCCAAGTCGGTACGAATGCGCAGCGTGCCATGGCGCCTCATGGCTTCGAGGCTGTTTTTGATCACGTTATAAAAAGCCTGTTTCATCTGCTCACGGTCCAGTTGAAGCAAAGGCAGGTCCGCGCGGAGTTCCTGTTCGACCACCATGTCGCGGTCTTGAATTTCTGGAGTGAAAAAGCGCACCGCTTCCTCGACAATCGTGTTCACATTCTCCGGATGGAGTTGCGGATGCGACGGTCGAATCGCTCGCAGGAACTGCGTAACAATGGAATCGAGCCGGCGAACTTCGGAACGGGCGACGTTAATCGATTGTTGAAGTTCTGACTTCGCATCGTGGTCCAGTTCCTGTGCTTTGCGCTCCATCAATTGTAGATGGATGTGCAGCGAATTGAGCGGATTGCCAATTTCGTGCGCCACGCCTGCCGCCAGCAACGTAAGCGCATTCAGGCGCTCTGATTCGATTGTTTGCTGCGTTGTGCGTCGGCTCTCGGTAATGTCACGCAGGATCATGACGTGTCCCACCTGTCCCCCCAGGGCCGGAATTGTCGTTCTTGGCTGATAGCGATCACCTGTAGCCACAGGCCTGCTCGCCTCGCGGTAGCCCGGCGAAGGCGGGTGTCCCGTTTCCTCTCTGGCGCCCCGCAGGGGTGTGGCTACATCAGCCGCTTCGCGATGCTCGATCATCAACGGCACGATGTAAAAATTGATGAAGCGATTTTCCGGATAAAAAATCTCCATGTCACGACTGAGCGGTCCGCCACTTTTAGTAAGCGATCCCCAATCGAGGCCACGAGCACGTTCGTCGAGGCGTTTTCCGATGGCGTCCGCTGCCTCCAGTCCGAACAATTTGCAGGCCGCATCGTTCAAATAAGTAACCCGACCCCTTGAATCGGTCACAATGATGCCTTCATGGATTGCATTGAAAACGGTTTCCAGAAAACCTTTTTCCTGGGCCAGGCGCAGGAAATAATTTTGAACTTCTTCCGGCCCAATGCGCCCGAGTCGCTCGATCAGTTTCTCAAGAAAACCGGCCTTCATGACTTCGTCACCGTGAAATCGTTGAAACGTTGAATCGTTAAAACGGAGAAGTTCTTACCGATTTAACTCCGAAAACTTTCGCGAGCAGGCGATTCAACCAATTCAACCTTTTCCTGCACGGACCGTACTTCGACAGTCAGCATTTCCACGCGCAGATAATTCAGTACAACCGGCGCCAGGATCAAGCCAGGGATGCCCATGAGCCGCTCGCCGATGATCAGCGCGATCAAGGTCAGCCAAACCGGGTTCCGAATCCGGTCTCCGATGATTTTGCTGTTTAGAAAATATTCCAGCTTGTGGATCACAATCAGAAATACCAGTGCGATAATCGCCAGCTTCAAGGACACCGTCAAAGCGACGAAGACGATGATCGTATTGCTGACCAGGTTACCGACGATAGGCACAAGACCGCAAAGAAACGTGACCGCAATGAGCAATGGCGTATGTGGCAGGCGCACCGTGAGAAGGAAAATCGCCGTCAATACGGTATTGATAAACGAGATCATAATCTGTGCGCCCATGACCGTGGCGAAGCTGCGATAGAAATCGCGGAATCGCGTTGAAACTTTATCGCAGCAAATGGAGTAGAGATTGTTCTTTACCCGATGAGTGCCGCGATAAGGGTCCAGGCCAGTTTTAATAAATAGGCTCCCCGCCGCGACGATTCCGAGTATGCAGAAAGCCAGCACCGCTGTCGCGCTTCTGGCAAAATTAGCGACGTTTCGCAGGTAATTCGCCTCCTGTCCAAGCGCGTCGATGACCACTTGCCTCAGACTTTCAAAATCGGTGAATGGCAACTCAATCTGGCGCTTCTGAGCCCACGCGCTCGCTGAAGGAATCGAAGTGTCAGCGACGTCCGGCAACGCCAGAATGGCTGTACGAGTGAGAATGACTGCTGCCGCGGCAATCCCGGCCACAACAACGCCAAACAAGATCACAGCGAGCCATTTTCTTTTCGTGAGAAAATAAAACTGACGCAACGCAAAGTAGGAAAACAGAACGACGAGCAGCGGCACACCGAGATGGAGAAGCCCTGCAAGAACGATTGTGACAGCGAGGACGACATAGGAAAGCCGCGTGGGGGTGATCATGGGTGGCTTCGTTCCTTAAATGTAGCGCAACCGTCCCGTTCGCCATAGGACGAATCCGCCGTCGCGGACTTGCACCGGGAAAATCGCAAGACCTAACCGCGTCATCGATCAGCCGGGGTCGCCAACTCCAGCTACAGCTACGCAGCCTGTCCGGTTTCTTTTTCAGCGCGTTCTTTCAGCGCGGCTTTGCGCGAAAGTTTTACGCGACCCTTGTCGTCAATGCCAATGCACTTGACCCAAATAATGTCGCCGACTTTCGCAACGTCTTCAGTCCGTTTCACGCGAAAATCCGCGAGCTCGGAAATGTGCACCAGGCCATCCCTACCCGGAAACACTTCGACGAACGCGCCGAATTCCTTCGTCGAGACTACGCGGCCCTGATACGTCTGGCCGATCTCAATCTCGCGCGTCATGCCACCGATAATTTCCTTCGCGCGCGCCATGCTTTCGCCGCTGGTCGCGTAGATGTGCACCGAGCCGTCGTCTTCAATATTAATTTCAGCGCCGGTCTCCGCGACAATGCCCTTAATGGTCTTGCCACCAGGCCCGATGAGCGCCCCAATCTTCTCCGGGTTAATTTTGATCGTCTCGATCCGCGGTGCGTACTTAGACAACTCTGGCCGCGGTTTCTCCAGTGCGCCACCCATGATGCCGAGAATTTTCGTGCGCGCTTCTTTTGCGCGTTGAATCGCCTCTACAATGATATTGTGGCTGATACCAGGGAGCTTCAGATCTAGCTGAAAACCGGTGACGCCGCCGTCGGTTCCGCAAAGCTTGAAATCCATATCTCCAAAATGATCCTCGGAGCCAATAATGTCGGTCAGCAACTCGTAGCGTTTTAATTGATGATCATCTCCAAAATCCGTGACCAGCCCGACAGAGATTCCAGCAACCGGCGTTTTCACCGGCACACCCGCATCCATGAGCGCCAGCGTTCCCGCGCACACGCTTGCCATGGAGGTCGAGCCATTTGATTCCATGATCTCGCTAGAGATCCGGATGGCGTAACGAAAATCATTTTCATTCGGCACAACTGGTTCCAGCGAGCGCTCCGCCAGCGCGCCATGGCCGATCTCGCGCCGACCGGGGCCGCCTGTCCGCCCCGTTTCACCCACGCTAAACGGCGGAAAATTGTAATGCAGAATAAACCGCTTCGATTGTTCGCCGCCGCCGTAAGCATCAAGCATCTGCGCTTCCTCGATCGGCGCCAGCGTAGCCAGAGCAACCGCCTGGGTTTCCCCGCGCTGGAAAATGGCCGAACCGTGCGCACGCGGCAGAACGCTCACTTCGCAACTGATCGGCCGTAAATCCTGGTAGCCGCGACCATCGACCCGTTTCTGTTTTTCCAGAGTGCTGACGCGAAACGCCTTTTTTTGGACGTAATCGAATGCCTGCGAAATCGAAAAGGAGTCGGTCTCTGGATATTTTTCCAGGATTGCCGTCTTCACTTCCTCGCGCAATGCATCGACCGCCTTAGCGCGAGCCATCTTGCCTTCAGTGTACAGCGCCGCCACAATCCGGTCGCCCGCGACGCGGTAAGCGATATCGAGCAACTCCTGGTTCACCTGGAGCAGTTGCGGATCGCGCTTGGACTTGCCCACCATCGCAGCCAATTCCTTTTGAACGCGAATCATCTCGCGCGCATGTCCGTGCGCAAACTCGAGCGCTTTAACAAACTCGGCTTCCGGCAGTTCCCTGGCCGAGCCTTCGATCATGATTACATCGTTTTCAGTGCCGACATAAACAAGATCGAGATCGCTTTCAGCGCGCTGCGTGTGCGTCGGGTTCGCGACCAGTTCGCCGTTCACCCGGCCGACGCGCACCGCCCCGATCGGGCCGGCAAATGGAATATCCGAAACGCATAGCGCAGCGGATGCTCCGTTCATCGCCAGAATGTCGGGATCATTTTCGCCGTCGGCGCTGAGTAAAATCGAGATGATTTGCGTGTCGTAAAAATATCCCTGAGGGAAGAGTGGCCGCAGTGGCCGATCGATCACGCGTGAAGTGAGCGTTTCCTTTTCCGTGGGACGCCCTTCGCGCTTGAAATAGCCGCCCGGAAATTTTCCAACTGCTGCCGCTTTTTCGCGATAATCAACCGTGAGCGGGAAATAATCCTGGCCTTCTTTGATTGTTGTGGCCGAGACGGCACTGGCAAGCACCATGGTGTCGCCGCACGTGACGACGACTGCGCCGTCGGCGAGTCTGGCGATTTTGCCGGTTTCGATTGAGATGGGAGTGGCCCCAATTTGGGCCGTGACCTTCTGTTGCATTTTACTTTTCCTGGATGTGCGATTCCAGGCCGGTCACCCTGACTGTAGGTTTTAAACCCGCACGATGATCGCTCGCCGCGGCGAGCTCCACGATCCGAAACTAAAACCTAAAATCCGAGGTGATTACTGCACCTGGAACTGCTGGTTATTTTCTGTTTTTAATTTAATTACGGCTTCGAGCAGTTCAAACAGTTGGACGCGAACGTGGGGTCCGCGTTATTTGCGCAAGTTCAGTTTGTCGATCAGTTTTTTATAACGATCGGCTTTTGTTTTGCTCAAATAATCGAGCAGACTCCGGCGTTGCGCGACCATCTTAAGCAAGCCGCGACGCGAAGAATGATCTTTCCGGTAGGTCTTAAGATGTTCAGTCAAATGCTCGATCCGGCGGGTGAGAAGTGCGACTTGCACATCCGCGCTGCCGGTATCTTTCTCATGCAGTTGGAACTCCTTGAGACTCAACGTTTGGTTGCTCTCTGCCATAGCAAAGGCGCTAATCTAGACGAAGACCGCAGTTTGGCAACCAGAAGCCTCGCGCCGCGGCATCTGTGTCATTAGCATGCCACATCTCTTTCCCGTTTGCCATCGTACCACATACCCAGCCTCGCGCGCGACCGTGCCATGCGGGGTCCGCCGACTATCATAATAAAGAGCGTGCCAAGAATTTCTTTCGCTGAATACATGCGCAACTTCCGACCAGACGTGAGAACAGGTTCCCGCAGCACCTTGAAACGGCCAAGTTTTCTTAGCGCGAGGCTAAAATAAACCTCTTCTCCGGCAAAGTATTGCTCATCGAAACCGCCAGTTGCTTGGAAATTGCGTCGTGTGGTGAAAAGAAATGCGCCTGCGCCGAGATTGAGGCCAAAATAAAGGGTGCAGAACGCGTGTAACAGAATGCGGCTCCACAATGGGATGAATCCATCCATGACTCCGCGCGCGCCGCCGCCAGTGTAACCCGCCTCGAGCAGAGTCATCGCTTCGGTAACGTGGGTCTGATTGATTCGCGTATCGGCGTCAACGAAAAACAGATATTCACCCTGAGCTGCGCGCGCGCCGGCGTTTCGGGCAGCCGCAATTTGCCGTCGGTGGATCGACACGACTCGGGCACCTGCTTGCTCGGCGATTTCTGGCGTCGCATCGGTCGATGCATCATCAACCACGATGATTTCGAACGGCAGGGCCGCGCCAGAAGCCGCAGCGCGAATGGCTTCGAGTGTAGAGGTAAGCTCTAGCTCCTCATTATAGGCAGGTACGATAAATGAAATCATTTATTCCTACTTCTTGAGATTCCATGGCGTCTTTGATCATACAAGAAATTGTAGGGCGTTTTCTGTGAAACGCCGAACTAATTAAATTGGCGTCTGACACAGACGCCCTACAAATCGGAAATCCGATGAATCGCTTGACTTGTCGTCTCCAAAATCGACATAGCAAAATGGTCGTCCGTTTGCTTGTGGCTCTCATTGCATCCTGGTCGTTACTTTCGGGCTGCGCAGACACAAAACAGGCTGTTCAGGCAGATTCTAATTCCGTCCTTCGCCAACAGGAGAGCGACCACGAGGTTCACGGTGAAGTGGGCGTGTTGTACGGTCACAGCGCGAGATAAGGCTGCGGCTATTCAGCGCGGGCACAACAGCGGCAATTTTCTACCTCGTCTTCGCGTAGAGGAGTGAATCGAGAAGCTTTCCGTCTTTGATGACGTTGTTCTTGAGGCAACCTTCGAAAACGAAGCCGGCTTTCTCGAGAACACGAGCCGACGCCAGATTGTTCGCAAATACCTCCGCAGATATTCGGCGGAGCGGAAATTTTCAAAGCAGAAATCCGTGAAAGCCGCGACTGCTTCAGTCATTATGCCACGCCTAACCAGCAACCAAGCGTCGCCGTATGCCGATGCACATCCTGCCCTAGGTGAATGTCGATCACCCCGGTAGCCGGGCCCTCCACTTCGATACAAAAATTTGTTTTTGCAGAAATTTGTGCGCGTCATCACTCGTGTATGGATGGGGAAACAAGTCGCGCAGCCCGAGCCAGATTTTTCGATTGTTCGCGTGCTTAGCGAGCGACTCCGTGTCATCTAACCGCCACGGACGAATCGTGCGGCTCTTCAGGACGAACTGCATCGACTATTTGATGTCGAATTTAATGCCGGCCTTCTGGACTTCGCCATAAGGTAGGAGCCAGACAAGCGATTCATCGTGAAGATCGACAACCTGGATCCGGTTGCCCCATGGATCGCGAAAATCACAGCGAAAGGGCGGCTCCAGTTTGAGTTTATATTTTTCTTGGAGCTTCTTTCGAACTTCCGCCAGCTGCGCTTCATCGCGCACCATGATCCCGAAATGGCGAAGGTTTGCAGGCTGTACCTTTTCTACTTCGAAAATCGCGAGGAACTGATGTTCGCCCAATTTGAAAAACGCGTCGCCTTCGCCCCCACGCATCTGTTCGAGATTGAAAACGTCCTTGTAAAACGCCACCGCCTTTTCGATGTCGCCTACTTCGATGGCCACATGATTGCATCCATAAACTTGCACGCTCATATCTCAGCTTAGCCGAAAAAGAAGCTGCGCGCGCCGCGCTTTTTTTATGGGACCGAAGTAATCCGCGGGGATTGTAAAGAGTAAAGCGTTAAGCGACACTCCGCGGAACCGATTCTGCGTAGTCCAAGAAATTACTCGAACGATGCGCGAGGCGATCCCAGTAGCGGTGAGCCAAAGGCGTTCCAGCGCCGAACCAATTCTAATAATTCTCTTCAGCGCTGTAGCCCTCCTGGTCCATCTCCTGACAAATGGGCGCTACGGCTATTTTCGCGACGAGCTCTATTATATCGCCTGCGGCCGGCATCTCGCTTTCGGATATGTCGACCAACCTCCGTTGTCGATCTTGCTGCTGCGACTGAGCGAAGTTCTCCTCGGCAACTCATTGTTTGCGACTCGGCTTCTCCCGGCGCTGGCAGGCGCAGCGACGGTTGCAATCACAGGTTTGATCGCGCGTGAACTAGGCGGACGCGCGTGGGCAATTGCGCTCGCCTGCGCGGGCTCGCTCTGTGCGCTCTTCAATTTGGCTGTCGGCAATTTTTTCTCAATGAACGCGTTTGAGCCGCTGTTCTGGATGGGATGCGTGTATCTGCTGGTTCGAATTATCAATGGTGGCTCACCGATCCTTTGGCTTTGGTTCGGCGCTCTCCTAGGACTCAGTCTCGAAAACAAACATTCCACGGCGTTCCTCGCTGCGGGCATTTTCATCGCGCTGCTGGTCACGCCGGAGCGCCGTCATTTCGCTGAGAAATGGATCTGGTTCGGTGGCCTGATCGCGTTTGCCGTCGCCTTGCCGAACGTTCTATGGCAAGTGCGACACCATTGGCCGACGTACGAGTTATTGAGCAACATCGCTCGCAGCGACAAAAACGTCGCCCTGGGCCCAGCGCAATTCATCGTGCAGCAGATTGTTTTTATGAATCCGGGAACGCTTCCGTTATGGCTCGCTGGGTTGTGCTGGGTGTTCGGTTCGCGCGACGGGAGGCGCTACATGGCGCTTGGAATCATATATGTGGTCCTGCTCGCCGAGTTCATCATTTTGCACGGCAAAAGTTATTATCTCGCACCTGCGTATCCGATGCTCTTTGCAGCGGGAGGAGTGGCTGTGGAGCGCGCTTTCGCCAATCGATTGAATTGGTCCAAACCGGGATTGCTCGTCCTTATCATCGCGGCTGGCGCGCTACTTGCCCCACTGGTGGTACCGATTTTGCCGCCCGGCAAACTCGTCGCGTACATGCGAACTATTGGGCTGCAACTGCCGCGCACTGAAACATCGCATACGGCGCCGCTACCACAGATTTTCGCCGATCAATTTGGCTGGCAAGAAATGGTTGCGTCCGTCGGGCATGTTTATAATCACCTGCGTCCCGAAGATAAGAAACGCGCTGCCATCTTCTGCCAAAACTACGGCGAGGCCGGAGCGATCGATTTCTTTGGTCCCCAGTTCGGGCTGCCACCGGCAATTTCCGGGCATCAGAATTATTTTCTGTGGGGACCGCGTGATTGGACCGGCGAAGTTGCTTTGGTCCTGGATACGCGAGACGACAATGAGCGCGAGCAATTCGCCTCAGTCGAGGATTTGGGCCAAATCGTGAGCAGCCCCTGGGCGATGCCTTTCGAGCGACGGATGCATATTTATCTCTGCCACGATTTGAAAGCGAACGTGCGAGAGTTCTGGCCGCAGGTAAAGAAGTGGCTGTAACGCTTCCGAGTTAGTCGCAAACCGTCTTCATCCCCTGCCGGACGATCCGGTCGATCAGTTGCGCGTGCGGCAAGCCGGCTTTCTCCGCCGCCCGAATTGCGGATTTTAAGTTTGGCGCAAAAGCTCAACATCTCCGCGGGTCGTGGCCCATATTTGTTGTCGCAACGGTGATATCAAATTTTTTTGAATCCACGCGTGGTCCCGGACGCATCTCATTTCAAAATCGGACCACACCAGATGAGCACAACCTCACTTATTCCAAATCAGGCGATGCAAACGTCGGCACGAAACGGATCGACTCCTTTGATTCGGCTCACCGATGTCAGAAAGATTTTCCTTACCGACGAGGTGGAAACACACGCGGTTTCCGGAGTTCATCTCGACATCCACGACGGCGAATATGTTTCCATCGCCGGCCCCTCAGGCTGCGGCAAGACAACGTTGTTGTCGATCCTGGGTCTGCTCGATACGCCTTCGGCCGGAAGTTACGCGCTAAAGGGCACAGAGGTCGCAAACCTCTCGTTTGCCGATCGGGCGCGCATTCGCAATCGCGAGATCGGTTTTATTTTCCAGAGTTTTAATTTAATCGGCGACCTGACAGTTTATGAAAACGTCGAGCTGCCGCTTACATACCGCGGATTGAGCGCGATTCAGCGTAAAACTGCTGTCATTGACGCGCTTGAACGTGTGGGCATGGCACATCGCGCTAAACACTTGCCCGGTCAGCTCTCCGGCGGACAACAGCAGCGCGTCGCGGTTGCCCGGGCACTTGCCGGTAAACCAGCGATTCTCCTTGCCGACGAACCGACCGGAAATCTCGACTCACGGAACGGTGAAGCGGTGATGGTTCTGCTAAAGGAGCTGCACGTCGGTGGCGCGACCATCTGCATGGTTACGCACGACGAACGTTTCGCCGGCCACGCTGAACGCGCAGTGCATTTGCTTGATGGCCAAGTCGTGGAGGACCGACTGGCAGCCTGAATGAAAACGATGACCAGAGGTTGCAATTCAGATGAATGATTTTCGATTCGCGGTGCGGCAGCTTTGCAAATCGCCCGGATTCACGTCGCTCGCGATTGTGACTTTGGCACTGGGCATCGGCGTTAACTCAGCCATTTTCGCCCTCGTCAATGGCGTGGTGTTGCGGCCGATGATTCCACTGCGAGCCAAGGAAGTGGTAGGCATTTTCACAGCACGCCAAAACGCGAACCACGATTACCGGCAATTCTCGCATACCGAATATCGCGATCTGCGCGAGAATGGCAGCGATCTGTTTGTCGATCTTGCCGCGCTTGAGTTCGGCGTCGCCGGAATCGGTCGCGATCACGAGATGCGGCGGAGTTTTGCCTTTCTGACTTCAGAAAATTTCTTCTCGCTTATGGGCGTGCAGCCGGTGCGCGGCCGCTTTTATACCGCTGAGGAATGTCGTCCGAACGCGAACATACCGGTGGTGGTCGCCAGTTATGCATTTTGGAAGCGCATGGGAGGCCGCAACGATTTCATCGGCAGCAATCTCCAGATCAATGGGCGGCCGTACACTGTAATCGGCGTCACCCCCGATGGATTTAGCGGAGTGAGCGCGCTCGTTGCGCCGGATGTCTGGTTGCCGCTCGGCGTCCATTCGTCCCTCGGGTCTACGTTCGCCGACTCCGAAACTCTGCACGATTTGGCGGAGCCAAAAAACTATGCGCTGAATCTCACCGCACGTCTGCGACCGGACATCACGATCGAAACTGCAGGGTCGCGTCTGGCGGCGCTCACTCGGCGATTCAACGCTATTCAGCCGTCCAATGCAGAAGGCGCGCGAGAGTTACAGATTCACAAACCGTCGCGATTCAGCATCAGCACGTCACCAGAAGACGACGGGCCGGTAACGCTCATCGGTACGTTACTGATGGGAATGGCCGGCGCGGTCCTGCTCATCGCCAGCTTGAATCTTGCGAACATGCTGCTCGCCCGCGGCACCGCGCGCTCCAAAGAAATCGCGTTGCGTCTAGCGGTTGGCGCATCGCGTTGGCGAATCGTGCGTCAATTACTCTGCGAAGGCTTGCTGCTCGCCATCTGCGGCGGCTTAGTCGGACTCGTCGTTAGCGTCTGGTGCAACGATCTCCTGCTCCATTCGCTTGCACGACTGCTAGGCTCGATGAATTTTTCCTTCGTCGTTAAATTGCGGCCGGATGCGACTGTCCTTGCCGTCACTTTTCTGTTCTGCCTCATCGCGACCATGCTTTTCAGCCTCGGCCCTGCGTTGAAAGCGACAAAGGCCGATCTTGTGAACGATCTCAAGCAGCAAGCCGGCGAACCGGCACGCATTGGTCGTTTCAGCCGCTTCTTCGCGGCCCGTCACATCTCGGTCATGGCGCAAATTGCGCTTTCGTTCATGCTGTTGTTCAGCGCCGGCTTATTTTTCCGAGGCGCTCTTAAGGCGAGCGGACTTAATCCCGGTTTTGTTGCCGCCGGCGATCTGGTTACCGAGTTGGATTTCTCGCTGATCAAAAAGGATCCGGTTGACGCGCGTCGCCTGATTTTCGCGGCCGTGCAACGGGCGCGCGATTTACCGGGGGTGAAAACGGCAGCAATAGGAACCATGTTGCCTTATGGCAACTTTACTAATTCGCGTCGTATCATGTCCGCGCGCGAAGCGTTGCCAACCGACCCGAAAGCACCTGATCCTGGCGCAGGCGCGCTTTTCACCGCAATCACGCCGGGCTATTTTGATGCAATCGGTGTAAAGCTCCTGCGCGGCCGCGACTTTACCCAGGCCGAAGCCGAAAACAGAGATACGCCCCGCGTCGCGATCATTGACGATGAGATGGCCAGGAAGATTTTCCCGAATACGGAAGCAGTCGGTCAGCACATTCGGTACACCCAGCCACCGAAAGATGGCTCGCCTAACGACATACTAGTGGTCGGTGTCGTTAGCAGCCATCGCCACGACGTGCAAAACGACACGCTCAATCGCCGATTATTTGTGCCGCTCTCACAAGGCTACAACGGCAACGTTTACCTGCATGTGCGTCTTGCTACAAAAGATAGACACGCTGTCGCCGCGTTCATTCCCACTATGCGCCAGACATTGCGCAGTATCGATCCCGATCTGCCGATCTTGAGCATTGCGCCGTTCGTCGATCTTACTGAAAAGAGCGTCGGCCTCTGGATTGTGCGTCTCGGCGCGTTGCTCTTCGGAGTCTTCGGTGGAATCGCGTTGGTCCTTGCCGTCGTCGGAGTGTATGGCGTAAAAGCGTACGCGGTCGCCTGTCGTACGCGCGAGATCGGCATTCGGATGGCACTTGGCGCCCATCGCCGCGACATTTTCGCATTGATCATGCGCCAGGGGGCGCTGCAAACGGCATTGGCCGTAACTATCGGCCTTCTCCTTTCATTGGCGGCTGGCCGCGTCCTTGCTCAGATTCTTTATCAGGTCAGTCCGAGCGATCCATTCGCGTTAGTCGCGTCCGGCACGATGCTTGCCGCCGCCGCTTTGCTCGCCTGTTTTTTCCCGGCGCGCCGCGCCACGTATGTTGAACCGCTTCAAGCGTTGCGGACTGAATGACGCGGCGTGCAGCGGTGGTCAGACTTCCTGGTGGAAGGTTAATCGCGAACCGTCTTCATTCCCTGTCGCACAATCCGGTCGATCAATTGCGCGTATGGCAAACCGGCTTTCCCCGCTGAAAGCGCAAAGTCTTCATCGCTGGCGAGAATTGGATTTGGGTTCGCCTCGATGAAATAGACCTTGTTGTCTGGCGCCAGCCGCAGGTCGATGCGCGCGTAACCGTCGATGGTAAGCAGACGATAAATGCGTTTGCACGTTTCCTCGATATCGGTGACGAGCTGCGGATCGAGGCCCTCGGCGAACTGATTTTCCAATCCCCAGCGCTTACGGTATTCGTCGTCCCATTTCGCCTTGAAGGTTGCAATCTTTGGCTCGTTAGGCGGCACTTCGCGGAAAACCAGCTCGCGAATGGGAAGGACCGTTAGTCGTATGTTTCCTATCAAACTCACGTAGAGTTCGCGGCCATCGATGTATTCCTCGGCGATCGCGTCGCTGTCATATTTCTCGTGAATAAAATTCACACGCTCGCGGAACTGCTCATCGGTACCGACGAACGACGCCTGTGAAATTCCGTAGGATGCTTCTTCCTTCACCGGCTTTACCAAAATTGGAAACTTGAGCTGTTTCGGTCGCGCGACGCGCTGGCCCCGCGGAATGACGACGAAGTGAGGAACATGAATACCGTGATAATGCAGGATCTTCTTCGAAATGCCTTTGTGCTTGCAAAGGGTGAGACCGGTCGAGCCACAGCCAGTGAAGGCCAGGCCTTGCATCTCGAAAAACGAAACGATGTTCTGATCGAACCCCGGATTGTTCCGGAACTGTTCGACGAGGTTGAAAAGAATGTCAGGAGCGAAGGTCTCCAGTTTCTGGCGCACAAGATCGACATCGTCGTAAATGGCAAGATGCTCGGCCGTGTGACCGACCGAACCAAGCGCGGCCACGACATCCGCCTCGGTCTTCCAGTCTTTTGTCTTCAGTTCCTTCGTGAAATCCTGATCAACTGTTGTGGGACTTATGCCGTCGAACAAAACGAGGACTTTAAGTTTCTTTTTCACGGCCCGCTACTTCGTGCGTTTGAATCTTCCGGTGAAAAGATAATTCATCACGAGCGTCGTGATAAATGCTGAGACGCGAAAATCCTGTTGTGGATCGTCATTGAGCACGCGAAGCCCAAGCTGGTCGCAGCGGCGTGTCAGCCGGGCAAGAAGCTGGTTCACCCGGAACTTTTTCTCGTTCGTCCATTGGCAGACGGCATTCAATATTCGCCGTCGTCGTCGTTGCAGATACACGCTCGCTTTAATTCCCGCCGGCGCACCGAACAGCTGCCGCAAATCGGCGTCGTAGAAATCCGGATACGTATCCTCGTAAAGCTTGCGTTTGCGCGCGTAGTAGGTCTTGAGTTTGACATTCAAGCAGTCGTAATCAGCTACGCGATACTCAGGCATGTGGACCGGTGGCTTGCCGCCTAACGAGCGCATTAGCTCATCGACATATTCCAGTTTTTGAAGTGCCCTCCAGCGCGCGTAACGCTTGCGCCAATCAAGCCCGGGCGTCAGCCAGACAGCGAAAGTCTCCGCGAAATCTTCATCCGGATGACTCTGCGCGTACCAGTCTTCGAGATGCATAACATAACTGCGGCTGAACGGTCGCGGCCGGTAACTGTCTGGTGTTTCCTCGCGCGAAGTTTGCCCAAAGAGCTCCTGCCATTTCTTCTTCCGAGTAAGTCGATACGCATACATGTAAGCGTGACCCGCTTCATGTCGCATCAATTTCATGAACCACTCGGGCGTCCCTCCTTCGACCTCGAGCATCATCGTCCGCTCCAGCGCTCGTAACCGATCGTGCACGAGAAAAAACGGGATGAAGATGGCCGGGATTCCAATTGGCACAAACCATTCATCCCCGACATGACACGGGGGATGAAACACGAGGCCACGCGCTGACAGTTCCTCGTAGAGTTGCCGGATGAGCGCTTCCAGCGCGGTGCCTTCCAGCCGTAGGCCAAGCGTGGAAATCCGGCGCTCGAGAAGTTCCTGATCGCTCAGCGATGGCCAATCGGCAGCTTCCATTTTGCGCATGGTATCACTGGGAGGCGCCCTGTCACGCCTTGCTAGGTTCTGAGTTCAACGTTGGACGTTGAGCGTTGAGCGCTTGAGATTGGATCGCAAACACCAGAGGAGTCTCAGTCCAAATGAAAGAATCTGAAGCAAGACAGCATCGCAGACATGAGGATGGTTACCCAGTGCAACAAATTGCGTCTGACACCTTTCAGATCCGTCGCGCCATAGCACAGGATGCCGATATCATCTCGTGGCATCGAGCAAGAATGTTTCAAGACATGGGAGACGTTTCGGGGGACGCTTTTGAAATTTTACGCGCAAAAGCGCGGACACGACTGGAACAATGGATCGATAACAGGAACTACATCGGCTGGCTTGCAACTCCAGTCGATGAACCGGAAATGATCGTGGCCGGCGCCGGCGTCCAGTTGCAACCGATCCTGCCGCGGCCACTCGATGTATCAACGATCGGCGAAGGCCGGCAAGGAACGATTGTGAACGTCTTTAACGAACCGCAATGGCGACAGCGCGGCATCGCGGGTCTGCTCATTAAGGAGATTATCATCTGGTCCAAGAATGAGCAGATCGATCGCCTCACGCTTCACGCTTCGGACGGAGGCCGGTCGATTTACGAGAAGTTAGGATTTGTCGCTAGCAACGAAATGCGTTTCGTCGGCGTCTCTCAATTTTTGCCTTTTCAATTCTTAATTCCCTCGGTTGCTCGGTGACACCCAATCTGCAGCTTCCATTTTTCGCGCACGGTCAATCCCCCGGGAGGCCTAAGTTACAACGGCCACGATAACTGGTCTTCGGTTTTTCTTTTCTCTGAAGTCGCGCGGTTACGCTTTTGTTGGGCTGATCGTTTGACAAGTCTCCCAATTCCTCTATAGGGGGGCTGGCTCGCCGCGGCGAGTCGTTGTCAGAAGTCCGCGCGTCCCCGAAGGGTTGGCGCGACGGGACTGTTCCGAATCCGAAGTTAAAAGCTGCATTCCTGCGGCCTTTCGGTATCGAGAATGGCTTGCTCCACCCGAGACTCGACAACAACGGAGCAACGCTGAAACACCATGAAGCTATTTTATACAGTCATATTTTTCTCATCGTTGACATCGGCAGCTTTCGCGCGCGAGGAGTCGGTCCTTGCGCGCGTTACCAGTTACTGGGCAGGCGAGGGCCATAAATACGCCAGTACCGGCCAACGATTACGCTCCGGACATTGCGCCGTAGATCCAAAGCGAATTCCGTACGGCAGTAAAGTTGTCTTCCCGGATCGCGCCTGCACCGCGGTCGATACCGGACCGGCGGTCATTAGCCGCAAAGCCGCTCGTCTATGCGGAGGGACTGCGAGCCAACTCAAGGCAATTGTGGTCGACCGATTTTTTGAAACAAAGCAAGAAGCGATGGCGTGGACGAGTGCGCATCCACACTTTATGACGCTTCAAATTGTTCGGCCCGGATCTCACGCAGAACCATCCCAGCTATAATTAATTGGAAATAAGAGATCGGATCGTTTCCCGAAGGGAAAGTTTGCGCACGTAACAATTCCGGTCGGTCGACGTTTCCGCCGAGCCGGCCAAAAATTAGAGCTTGGCGTAAACGCCCAGCAAAGGACGCCGCGATGGCGTTTTCGAACGGAAATCGCTAACAAAACCGTCCCGTGTGCGGAGCTCGACATGGCCGACGCTGCGCGCGGTACCATACACTAGCACTGAACCCACCGGCGCGGAGAACGGATCTGACACAGGAAGTCTCTTGAATCCATAATTACTGACGAGCTCCGATGCAGCATCCCTGGCGAGCTCGGTTTTCGGGCGGGAATCGATAACACCGGAAGCAAGCAGTGCGTCTTTTACGTAATGCCAGCATCTCGAGCGCGAATGCGCATGGGCGCGTTCCTGCGCGATCGTGGCAGCTTGCATCAATCTGCCGTCGATGTGCCGATCAATCGTGCCATACGGGTAAACGATCTGGTTGGGATAATACTGCGTGATGACCGGAACGGATTCCTTTTTGCCCCCGGCAGACTTGAAGCTGAAACGGGAATAGGGTTGTGTTGTTTGCCTTACGATTTGTTGCCCCATTGGTCGCACAGGATCCATGGTAAACGTTGCCCCCGAACCTTTGCCAATTGTTCGCTTCGGCTCTTTGGCGACCGCTTGCATTGGCTCCTTGGCAACTGTTCGCTTCGGCTCTTTAGCGACCGCTTCCGTCGGCTCCTTGGCGATTGCTTCTGCCGGCTCTTTGTTGACGGGTGGTTTTGGCTTCCTTGAGGTCGCAGGCGTTCGCTTTTTCGTGATCGCTTTTATCGGCTTATCCGGGGTGCTCGACGCCGACTTCTGCGTAATCACCTGAACCATGTCGTCCGCCTTCTTTTGATCGTGGCTCACAAAATCCAACGTTGAAGGAGCCAACCCCTGCGCATGAAGAGCTGCGCCGGAAATGACAAGAAGCGATGCAGTTGCGAATGCCCAGAGGGCAGGTCGTTTCCCCACGAAGGCGAGGTTATGCCGGGAATCGTGGCCCTAGGCAAGCTTTTTTTTTGTTTTTTTTAGACGTTTCAACAGGCCAAAAACCAAGTCTGCCGGAAAGCAGCCGTTATATCTTTAGCGTCTCGCGCGCGTGCCGTCCTGGCGGAGCTAATCGTAGGGAAAATAATCCGGCCCAGATTGAGGCGGAGGAACGAATATCTCGTCGCGCTGGATGACAGCACGACGATGTCTGCGAGGAACGAATTGATTTTCGTCCGAGTCGGGAGCGACGATCCTAGTGCGACCCGAAGGCAAACGATAAATCAGCCGTCCATCGGACGTGATTCCAAGCATTCGGACGCGCATCGAACCCCTGCGAGGCGACGATGCAGAAGCAACGCGTTTCTTTTTGCTCCGCGAGCCCGACTGACCCGTAGTGGCCGGCTGTGCAACCTCGGAGCTTGTCGGGGGTGCCGTAGTAGCCTCGTTCGCAGCTGAGGTTTCCGGAACCGCGCCCGGGGAAGCGGCCGCGAAGGCGTCTGGCGTTGCGGCGACCTGCGGTTGCCCGTTCGCTGTTTGGTCCTGTTGGAGATCCGCCGGTGGAGTCTGAGAGGAATTCGGAACAGCCGCGCCGTCGGTTGCTGGTTGGTTCGCTAGCGCCAGCGCCGCATTTGCGGCTTGTGACAGCACAGTCGCAGGAGCAACTGGCGTCGAAGCATCTTGGACTGCTGCAGGGGTTGGTGAAGATTCGGGGACGCCAACCAGAACGCCAATCGACTTTGTCGCGCGAGGCCGGTGCAAGATTCCGCCAATCGACTCCGGAAACAGGACCGCGGCAACCACCGCCGCAGCCAAGACGAGCGCGCCAAACGCCAATGCCGTTCGCAGCAAACGTCGTGGTCGAGGCTGAGTCGGCCGCGGAATCGTTGTCCTGAATGGGATGCCATATCGATCGGCTAGTGCGAGCCGCCGTTCAATTTTCAGGAGGCAACTGCGAATCATCTCTCCAAGCACGACCAGATCCTTTGGACGTTTATCCGGATTGGGATGCAGTATCTGAGCGAGCAAATTCCGCAACGGTTTTGGAAATCCGGAGAACTTCGGAGGATGTCGCACCGCCTCTGCTGAAAGCGCAAGGCCGGTGAGAAGAAAATACATTATCCCACCGAGCGAATAAATCTCTGAATCCAAATCCGGTGTCCGATGCTCTCGCTTCGGTTGTCCGGATTCAGCGCTCGCAGATCCTGCTGCGGAGGGTGCTTGTTGTGACGCTGCTTCCTTTGGTTCCAGTTTGGTCGCCCCACCAGGAAGTGGGGACTCGACCGTCGGCGGGCTTTCGGCGTCACTCGTCAGTCCGGCCAACCCGAAGTTGGTCAACTTCACCAGTGGCCAGCCGCCTTCGGGAGTCTGTCCCGGCACCACAAAAATATACGCGGGCTCAACGGGCGGATATTGAAGCTTATGAAAGCCGGCAGACGAGAGCACACTCACGATTTGTTCCGCCACCCGCAACGTGGCGTCAGCCGGGATCGGTCCGTGTTGGGTAACCCACGCAGCAAGCGTTTCGCCTGGCAGTCGCTCGGAGATATAAACATAATTTCCGCCTTCGCGTCCAAAATCAAAAACCTTGGCAATGTTGACGTGCCTGAGCCTCTGAACGGCGCGCGCCTGTTCTTCGAATTGGTCCCGGAGCGCCGGGCTTACGCTGTCTGTTGGAACAAGCGTCAAGGCAACTGGCTCGCCGGATCTCTCGTCGACGGCTTCGTACGCAACCACGGCGCCATCGCGGCCGAGTTCATTCGGTTCGCCATCAGAGCCAAGACAGACGCGATAATGCTGAAGGAAAATTGTGCGCTCCATAACCGTTCGATTGGCGAAGCGAGACTATCACACTCGCCCCACCGGCCCATGATTCAACCTCGATTTTGCCATTGAGTTGCTCCGCCGGGGAACAATCACACTTGAATTTTGGACATTGCGCTTGAATCGAAAATCGCCAATCTAAAATCGCGACTCCGTATACCCCGTGGTGTAACGGTAACACAGCGCCCTTTGGAGGCGTTATTCTTGGTTCGAATCCAAGCGGGGTAG